>JAZBOS010000053.1 GCA_036351255.1 Bacteroides sp. | reverse complement strand
GTCAATTTTAAAAGTTCATTAAAGATTGCCCAAGTGGCGGAATTGGTAGACGCGCTAGTTTCAGGGACTAGTGGCCGTATGGTCGTGAAGGTTCGAGTCCTTTCTTGGGCACAAAAAAGCCGCAGCAATGCGGCTTTTTTTTACCCCCTTTCTTTTTGCAATGCCTTCCCATCTCTTTCTTTTGAATTTCCGGTTTTACTCAGCGCTAAACTGATAATTATTCCTTTAGCAGAATTCTTTGTGTTTGATTTATTATGCTTATTCGCTATATTTGATTTCGCATTACGACTTAAAAGATGACGGATGTTATTTCGTGAACCCATACGTGCACTATTACCCTTGGTCATTTGCATGCTTTCGGTTTTCCCGGGCAATGCCCAGAAAGTTGAATCTTTGTATGTGAATGAACTGAACTCGGGCTGCAACGTGCTGGTGATCACGAACAGGGTGGTTCAGGATACCGGAAAAAGACTGCATTTCCCTAACCAGGTAAGTGAAGATAAAAACCTTCTCCTGCTCAAGGCTGTTTTTTACCGTCCTGATTCACTTCAGGTAAACAGGGTAACCGGGGAAGAATTTTATACTGCTGTAACAGAAACCGAAAATGATTGGGTGCTGTTTATCCATGGCGACAGCAAAACCTTCGAGCAGGCAGTAATGCGTGGATTTGATATTCAATACCTGCACAAGGTAAACGTGATCGTTTTCAGCTGGCCTTCCAGGGATCCGGAACTGGGAGGAGTTAAGAATTTCAAGAATTCAAAACAGCAGGTGGTCGAATCGCTGGATCACTTCATCGCTTTAATGGACTTCATTCAATCCTTGAAAAACGCAGATCCTGATTTTTGGAAGCAACACAGGCTTTCCTGCTTCATTCACAGCCTGGGCAATTACTACCTGGAAAACATGGCTAAACATGGGCCGCTAGCGGACAAAAACGGATTATTCAACAACCTGATCCTTAACGCGGCAGCGGTAAACCAGGATGGTCACCCGGAATGGCTGGAAAAAATTACTATCCAAAACAGGATATACATCACCAGTAACAGGCAGGACTTTAATCTGAAAGGGGTTCGGATATTTACGAAAGACGGAAAACAGCTTGGTGAAAAGGTAAAACACCCCCTGGCAGCAAATGCTAAATACATACAGTTTACACGGGCAGTTGGATTTCGATTTCCTACCGGTACCACCCATACCTATTTCATAGGTAAAATGGCTGATAATAGCATGAATATACGCCGTTTTTACACCGAGATCCTGCATGGTAATCCGATAAACCTTGATGATCAGAGTTTATTTAGCAGGCGGAAAGACGGACTGGGATATGATATCAAAAAATAATTCGACTCACTTAAAATTCATGTAGTATGAAGAATTTGAACAATCCTTTCTCATTCATGGCAATGCTGGTCATCTGTGCCATGTTGGGTTCATGCGCTTCTTTTAAACCCGGATATAGGTATATCCATGAGAAACAAAGCGAGGAAGATCCGGTTCTTCTCTTGCGGCAAGCCGAGAAAACGGAATCAACTGCCGGGACCAGGGAGGATGTGGAAGCGCTCATTGAAGCCTACATGAAGGTCGAAAAGGCTGACCCGATGAACTATCGTGCCCTCTGGAAAATAGGAAACTACCATATGCTGATGGGGGCGGCCTACGCCGATAAGCGCAGGATAAAAAAACATCATTACAAGGAAGCCGTGAAATACTGTGAGAAAGCCATGTGCACGAATCCGGCTTTCCGGGAGGCCTCTGAAAACGGCGCGAAGGTCACTGACGCCCTGGATTTGCTTACAATTGATCAGCTTGATGCAATGGGCTACTGGTACACTGCAAGGTTTTATTATTTCAGTGAAGCCCTGAAAGGGATGGGAAGACTGATAAATACCCGGATCGTGATTGACAACAATAAAATGATCGAGCGCATCGATGAGCTCGACAGTACCTGGGCAGGAGGCGGGAACTACTTTGCAAGAGGGCTATACTACATAGCCATTCCTGAACGATTTGGGGGAAGCACGGAGCGTTCTGCCAGAGAGTTTGCAACGGCAATTGCAATTGGCCCTGAATACATTGTCAACCGCTGGGGAAGGGCCAAGTACCTTTATGACCTGATAGGTGAAAAGGAAGGTTTTTTGTCAGATACGCAATGGGTGCTGGAGCAGGATCCCCATTCAGCAGGTAATCCATATCCCTGGAATGTCTACTTCCAGAATGATACCAGGAAAATGCTGGAAGAAAGGTATAATGAATGATCCTGACATAGAACTCCCGAATAGGCCGTCCAATAAATTATCATTCCCGGCAAGGTCTTGCTATTCAAAGGATCATCCGCTGCTTAATTTTATAAAACTTTAATTAAACAAAAGCATGATTCAGGTGTTAGAACGGATATAAAAACATTAATCATGAAACGTACGATCTTTACAATAGCAATATCGCTTGCACTGACAGCTGCAATTGCGCAGGAAAAGCATAATGAACAACCAAAACTGAAGCTAACTTCATTTGGAAGCAGTATAGGGTTCACCGGAACGGTAGTTTCAAATACACTTGGCGACTATAATAGCCTGGCCGGAAATGTAGAAGACAAGGACCTTTTCATAGATGCGGATAAATACCAGGAAAGTAAATATAACTATGGTCTTGGCGGCAATGGCAACCTGAAATTCTACCTGGGACTCACACCGCTGAATAAGAAAACAGGTGAATACCGGATGAACCAGGAACTCAGGCTAAACTTTGGATTTAGTCTCGGTACTCGCAGGACCTTCAGCTACATAAACCGCGATACCTATATGGTTGACAGCTTTATTTCATCCTCGGGTCAAACCGTTTATGCTGACTCAAGTTACTTTACACGCATGAAATACGCTGAGAGTTATTACGATATTAACATGGGCTTTAGTTATTTATTCAAGACCAACCCGGAACGCAGATTTCACTTCCACACCGGTATTGGACTCGAATACGGACTGGCGCTTCGGTCTTTTGTGAACACTCAGAAATATACTGAGAACGATTTTTATTATTACAACGATTTTAACAAGCCTGAACTTAAGGAACCTGACTATAGCTGGATGAAAAAAGATGACGGCGATGGTATGACCAGCAAGACCACGACGAATATGAATGGCAACCTGATGTTTCTCAGGCCATATATTCCGCTGGGTATCAATTTCAGGATCACCAACAAAACACAATCTTTTTTCAACCAGGTATACCTGTTCACTGAGATCAATCCTGGTATAGAATTCCAGATCGTTGGAAATGAGAAGACCTATATCAATCCGTACTTTGGAGTGGCCATGCTGGGATTTACCTATCGCTGGTAAGTTTTTAAACATCCTGCTGACTCAGACCATACATTCCTTATTGGTGTAAGGCCGTTTTAAAAGGCTTAACAGCTTTTATTAAGCTAACCATATTGCATCTGATCATTATTTGAATAAGGTTTTTTATATTTTTACTTCCTCAATCGTAAATAATCCAATATCCAACATCCAAAATTTACGCAATATGAAGCTTTTATTGATCAGCAATTCAACCAATTACGGAGAAGAATACCTTGGCTGGCCGAGGCCGTTTATTTCCGAATTCCTTGCCTCCACCGGGGTGAAGAACATCCTGTTCGTTCCCTATGCAGGGGTGGGGCTGTCGCCCGATGGCGATATCAGGGCATCCTACGACCGATACGAGGAAAGGGTAAAGGGCGTTTTCGGGGAGCTCGGGTATAACATCCATTCGATCCACAAGGAGCCAGATCCCGTTCGGGCGGTAAACGGTGCCGAGGCGATTGCAGTGGGAGGGGGGAACACCTTTCACCTGGTGTACATGATGCACAAAACGGGTATCATGGATGCCATCCGCCGGCGCGCCCTCGACGGGATCCCATACATGGGCTGGAGTGCCGGGTCGAATGTGGCCTGCCCTACGCTCATGACCACCAACGATATGCCCATCATCGAGCCTGAAAGTTTCAAATGCATGAACCTGGTCCCCTTCCAGATCAATCCCCATTACCTCGATGCCAACCCCGAAGGCCACGGCGGGGAGACCCGCCAGCAGCGCATCGAAGAATTCCTGGTGGTCAACAAGGAAATGGCCGTCGCCGGGCTGCGCGAAAGTTCACTCTTCGAAGTCGACGGGTTTGAACTGAAACTCAAGGGCAGCCGCCCGTTGAGGGTCTTCCGCTTCGGAGAGGAGCCGGAAGAAGTAGAGCAGGGGAGTGATGTGAATTTTTTGATGGAATAGATCAAAGGGTTGCCAACCCTAATAAGGTTGGCAACCCTTTATAATCATCTGATCAGCAGCACCTTTCCATACGTTTTGGTATTCCCGTCTCCGGCATCGGTGCCTGTCCATATGCTGCCGTC
>JAZBOS010000052.1 GCA_036351255.1 Bacteroides sp. | reverse complement strand
ATACGGCTTTTGTTCAGAACACTGTACTGGGGACGCTGGGCATTTTGGGGGAAATCCTTGGTGAGCACAGGTATGACCTTGCAATCAAGCCCTTTGATTTCAATGATGGCTTTGGCGAAATCATACCAGCTGGCTACGCCTTCATTGCTGAAGTTATAGATCTCGCCCCTAACCTTTGACGGGACCTTGGGGATGATCTCAAGGATAACCTTAGCGAGGTCGCGGGCATAGGTGGGCGTGCCTATCTGATCAAAGATCACCTTCAATTCTTTCTCAGTTTTAGCTTTTTCAAGAATGGTCTTAACAAAGTTATGCCCGGATGCCGAATAAAGCCAGGAGGTCCGGATGATGATGGCCCGTTTGGCATTGAACATCACTTCGATCTCGCCATCCAGTTTGGATTTTCCGTAAATCGACTTGGGGTTGGCGGTATCATTTTCGGTATAGGGTTTAAAGTTCTTGCCTTCAAAGACATAGTCGGTGGAGATATGGACGAGCATGGCTCCTACCCTGCTGGAAGCCTCTGCCAGGTATTTGGTAGCCGTTGCATTCAGGAGGGTAGCCTGAGGCCTGTCATCTTCAGCTTTATCCACCTGGGTATAGCCCACGCAGTTTACCACACATTCAATCTTGTTGGCCTTCATATACTTATATACCTTATCTGGATTCGTTACATCCAATTCCTCCACATCGGTGAAGAAAAACTGATGCTGCGGGCTACTGGGGGCCAGTTCCCTGAACTCACTGCCAAGCTGGCCGTTACTGCCTGTTATGAGGATATTCATGGTGATTGCTTAAAGGTTTAGAATCGATTTAAAGTAACGGATGGTATGTGCAAGGCCTTCCTCCAGTTGGGTATAGGGTTCCCAGCCGATGGTTTTTCGTGCATAGGTGATGTCGGGCTGTCGCTGCATGGGGTCGTCCTGGGGCAGGGGCATATGTGTAATGGAAGATTTGGAGCCGGTAAGTTTCAGCACCATTTCGGCCAGTTGAAGCATTGTGAACTCACCTGGATTCCCTAGGTTCATGGGTCCGGTCACTTCATCAGGCGTCTCCATCAGACCGATGAGGGCCTTCACCATATCTTCAACATAACAAAAGCTGCGGGTCTGGGTGCCATCCCCAAAAATGGTGATATCCTCGCCGCGCAGGGCCTGGACGATAAAGTTGGAAACCACACGCCCGTCGTTGGGATGCATCCGCGGGCCATAAGTGTTGAATATCCTTGCGATCTTGATCTTCACGTGATTCTGGCGGTGATAATTGACAAACAAGGATTCAGCACAGCGCTTGCCTTCGTCGTAGCAAGCCCTGGGGCCGATGGGATTCACATTGCCCCAGTAACTTTCGGTCTGGGGGTGCACTTCGGGATCGCCATATACCTCGCTGGTAGAGGCCTGAAGCACCCTGGCATTGAGGCGCTTGGCCAGTCCCAGCATATTGATGGCGCCCATCACCGAGGTCTTGATGGTTTTGATGCCATTATACTGATAGTGGATGGGCGATGCAGGACAAGCCAGGTTATAGATCTCGTCGGCTTCGATAAAGAAAGGCATGGTAATGTCGTGCCTGATGAGCTCGAAATAAGGGTCGTTGAGCAGGTGCAGAATATTCTCTTTCTGCCCGGTGAAAAAATTATCGAGACAAAATACTTCGTGACCTCTAAGCAGCAAAGCTTCGCAGAGGTGTGAACCTACAAAGCCTGCTCCACCGGTTACCAGAATTCTTTTTTTCATGTTGAATTGGATTGTAAAAACCAAAGCAAGATCAGCAAGCAATGGACTGCCGCAAATATATCTATTTTTTCGTAAAGGGCCGGACAATATCGCCGGAGCAAAAGAATCTGAAAAAAGCTTAAATCGGAAACAGAATGCGTCTGTTACACTTGAGGAAGTAAATAATTTCTTTTAAATTTGATACTTATTCTAATCATTCTTATCCAAAAGCAGATGCGCCAGACCTCCATCACCCGCGAAGTTCTTGATCCAACCCGCAAAGCCTTATTCATCAACCTTGATGACAGCATCTATGGTTCGTTTGCGGAAATTGGCGCTGGGCAGGAAGTAGCCCGTTGTTTTTTCCAGTCGGGCGGGGCATCAGGCACGGTAGCCCGAACCATCTCGGCCTACGACATGCAGTTCAGCAATTCGCTTTACGGAAAAAGCCCCAGCGGGAGGTACGTCTCCGAGCAGCGGCTGATGCAGATGCTCGACATCGAATACAAAAGCCTGGAAGATCTGCTGGGCGATAAACGCGGCGACAACACTCGGTTTTTCGCCTTTGCCAATACGGTCACCACCCTCAACTTCAAAAAGGATAACGACCCCCACGGCTGGATCGGCGTACGCTTTCAGTTGAATCCCGGAGATCCGCCCAATGACGTGGTCCTCCACGTGCGACTGCTGGAAAACGACAGTCTGCTGCAGCAAAAAACCCTGGGGATACTGGGTGTTAACCTGATCTATGCCTGTTATTACATTTACCAGTTTCCCAACAGTTTTCTGAAATCACTTCTGGAATCCATTTCTGATGGCCGGATCGAGATCGATATGATCAGGATGAGTGGCCCCGAGCTTGACTATGTCGACAACCGCCTGCTGGCCGTGCAACTCGTAAAAAACGGAATGACCAGCGTAACGATGTTTGACCGCCACGGCAAGGTTCAGCAACCGGCTGACCTGTTGTATAAAAAGAATACCATGGTGCTTAGGGGAAGCTTCAGACCCATCACCTATGTTGGATTCGATATGCTAAAAACAGGCTTTGCATTGTTTAAGGAGGATGTGGGTTTTGACAAGAAGAATACGGTGGTGCTTTGCGAAATGACCCTGAACAATCTGATGGGAGGCGGCGACTTTGATGAGCGCGATTTTCTTGATCGCGTCGATATCCTTTGTGGAATGGGGCAAAACGTGATGATTTCCAATTTCCGCGAGTTTTATAAGCTGGCCGAATGGTTCAGGCGCTTCCGTCTGGGAAGCATCCGCATGATAATGGGCGCGTATACCTTCCAGAATGTGCTCGACAAGAAATATTACACCCACCTGCGAGGGGGCATACTCGAGGCTTTTGGGAAGCTCTTTATAGAGAACCTGAAGGTTTATATCTATCCCAGCAAGGAAAACGAGAAAAGCAAGATCATTACCATTGGCAACATGCCCGTTGATAAGGACATCGATCCCCTTTTCCAGTACCTGGTTAATAATCAATGCATCGTTGATATTCCGGGTTACCGCGAACAGGTGCTCCCCTTCTTTTCTCACCTGGTAATGAAAAAAATGAAGGAGAACGACCCCTCCTGGGAAAAGATGGTTCCCCGTTTTGTTTCTTCCTTCATCAAGAGCAAAAACCTCTTTGGTTATGGAGTCCCCAAAAAACGGGGAAGGGCAGCCAAAAAATGACCACCCTTCGCCCGAACCAACTCTATCAATTAACCAAAACTACATATCGAACTCATCAAAGTCCTGCGGGCTGTTATCCATTTGCTCGCGCGAACGTTGATTCCTCCGGTTATTGTATTCGTTAATTCGATAGGTAAAACCAACAAAAACCATGCGGCTGTTGCGTTTCCGTTCCATATCGATGGTAAAGTTATCACCGTAATTATACATTCTGAATTTCTGTGTATTGAAGATATCGCTGACCCTCAGGGTAATGGTACCCTTACGGTCGAGGATATTCTTGCGCAGCCCCATATCGGCCGAATACATGGCCTCCATTTCGCCCTGAAGCATTACTACAGGGGAACGGTAAAACCCGTTCACCTGGAGATCCCATCCTTTTCCAAGGTTGAGGTTGTTGACCATTCGTGCAGACCATGAATAGCTATCAGTGCGCATTTCCATCATGGCATCGCCACCTTCAATAATCTGGCGGTAATAGCTAAATGTGCCATTGGCGCGCCACCAGGGGAAGAGTTGCTGCGAAAGAATCAGTTCGGCCCCGTAAGAAGTTCCGCGATTGATGTTTTCAAAGGTGGTATAGGCAATGCCATTCTGATCCATGGTACGGAAGCGGGTGATCATCCCATCGGTATAGCGGTAAAAGAGGCTGGGGTTGATGGTGGTATTTTTCCAGAAACGGGTATAACCCAATTCCATGGAGTTGATCAACTCAGGCTTCAACTGAGGATTTCCGAATGATAAATCATAGGGGTCTGTATAGCTGACAAAGGGATTCAGATAGCGGTTGTTTGGACGGTTAATCCTGCGGCTGTAGCTGACCTGAAGTGACTGGTTTTGTTCAAAATTCCGGCGCAGGTGAACCGTAGGGAACAGGTTCAGATAATTGTCGCTATATACCTCATTGGTGGTGCGCTGGTCTGCTTCAATATAAGTCTGCTCCAGGCGAAGCCCTGCCTGCAGGCTGTATTTGCCAAGCATTGTAGAGTATATACCATAGGCGGCATAGACCTGCTCATTATAAACAAACTGGTTACTGAGGCCTGTATTGTTTTTCCATTCCTGAGTTTCTGGGTCATAATTAAAAAAGTTAAAATCCGATCCCATTTCGCGGAGGTAAGCACGCCCCCCAAATTCCAGTTTCTGGTCTTCGCCCAGTGGATGAATGTAATCTGTCTGAAAGGAGAGCGACCAGTTATCGCCATTGGTGCTGGTGTTTTCAAGAAGGTCGGGAAGGATTGCTGGCTTGCCATTGTTTTCAATGAAACGCTGAAGGTTGTTTTCAGCAATTTCCATTCCACGGGTGGAAAACACGATATCCGCATTAAATTCCCGCAACTTCTGATCAAAGGTTTTGCGGTAATTCAGGGTATAGTTCATGCCCTGGTTTTCCATTTCATTGCCCGAAGTACGGGTAAAGAAATCGGTTAAGAACATGTTTATGTCCAGTGCATTGTAATCGGTAAAGTTGTCCGAAATACGCTGCCAGGAATTGTACATCACAGAGGCGGTAAGGGTGTTGAAGTCGTTGAACTGGTAATCGGCACCGAAGCTGACATTGTGCGAGTTCATGGTGTTCTCAAAGCGGGTATCCTGATCGAGAAACGTGGTATCATTGAGGAAACTGGTCCGGAAGTTAAAACCAGAGCCTTCCATATTAAAAATCCTTCCGCTATAATTCCCAAAGAAGTTTACCTTACCAGTTTTATAGTTCAGGTTCAGGGAACCGGTGTAGCGATTTCCTGTGCTGGCATTGAGTGAGGCCATCCCGTTATAGCCCGCACGGCGTTCCTTTTTCAACACAATATTGATGATACCTGAAGTGCCATCAGGCGAATAACGGGCCGAAGGATTGGTAATCACCTCAATGCGTTCGATCATATTGGAAGGGATCTGCTCAAGGGCCTCTGAGCCACTCAGGCCAGTCAGGCTGCTTGGGCGGCCATCTACAAGGATGGTCACGTTAGAGCTTCCCCTCAGGCTGACATTGCCTTCAAAATCGACGGCAACGCTGGGGATGTTTTGCATCAGTTCAAGCGCGGTGCCTCCGGTAGCAGTGAGTTCGCTGTCAACATTTATGACGCGGCGGTCAAGGCCCACTTCCATCAGTTCGCGGGCGGCTTCAACGGTCACTTCAGAAAGCAAAGCAGCGCCTGGCTCCACACGAATTGTGCCCATTTCATAGACCGGCTCGCTCTTGGTGACCTGAATGCCGTTGAATTCTTTTCGGGGATATCCTACATAGTTAATGGCCACATAGTACTTTCCTTCGGGAACCTGCTCAATAACAAAAACACCCTGCTCGTTGGTGATCGCGCCGGTCACAAGGGATGAATCGCGCACGCTGTGAAGCACCACGCTGGCAAACAAAAGGGGCTCATTGCTTGAATCATCGATCACCATTCCAGTGACTACCCCGCTGTTAAAAGGGCGAGGTGCTGAAGGTGCACTGCTGTCAACAGGGCTTTCAGCAAACAAGGTAAAGGAAAAAAACAAAAAGGGGGTTATGAGGAGGTATTTCTTAAAACTCAGAAAATTAAACATACAATTTAAGTGTTTTTATTAATTGATTTTGTTGGTTATACAATTTGTTGAACCATTATCAGGTTATGGTTAAACATTGGACAATAAACAGCATGAAAGGTTTAATGGTTCACTTTTTTTAACAAAAAAAATCCCCGCACAGGTCTGTGGGGGATTTTCTCTTCATGTTGTAACGCTCGTTGGGCTGGTAGCCTTGAAATGTTGGAGTAAAATTAGGAAATTTAATTTTATTCAAAAACCCGGGTTGCTTCAATCTGGCAAAAACTGTAAAAAGTGTTGATAAATCAGCACCCCTATGGTAAAGGGTTTTGCCCGCTTTCTTGTATCTTTGCACCCTGATCGGGAGAAGAAATGACTGTGATAACCGAAAAATATTCCGAAGATTCCATACGGACTCTTGACTGGAAAGAACACATCCGGTTAAGGCCGGGGATGTATATTGGGAAACTGGGCGATGGAGCTTCCCAGGACGACGGGGTTTACGTCCTCCTCAAGGAGGTCATCGACAACTCCATCGATGAATACATCATGGGTTTTGGCAAAACCATTGAAATATCGATAGACGAGAAGAAGATCACCGTACGCGACTATGGGCGGGGCGTACCACTGGGCAAGGTAGTCGATGTGGTTTCCAAGATTAATACCGGGGCCAAATACGACAGTAAAGTCTTTAAAAAAACGGTGGGCCTAAATGGGGTGGGCACCAAAGCCGTGAATGCCCTTTCAAGCTATTTCCGCATTGAATCCATACGCGAAGGCCTCTCGAAGGCAGCAGAATTTGAAAAGGGTCTCCTGACTGCCGACGGCAAAGAACACGAAACCACGGGGAGAGGCGGCACCATTATCAGTTTTGTACCCGACGAAGAGATCTTTGGCAAGTTCCGCTATATTGACGAATACATTGAGAAGCTCCTCTGGAACTATGTTTACCTGAACCGTGGCCTCACCATTATCTTCAATGGTAAAAAGTACCAGTCGCAAAACGGCCTGCTTGACCTGCTGAACCACAATATTGACACCCCGGTGTGTTATCCCATCATCCACATCCAGGAAGATGATATGGAGTTTGCACTGACCCATAGCACAAGCCAGTACAGCGAGGAGTACTATTCCTTTGTAAACGGTCAGCACACCACCCAGGGGGGCACTCATCAGGCGGCCTTCCGCGAAGCCCTGAACAAAACCCTCAGGGAGTTTTACAAGAAGGACTTTGACTCAAACGATATCAAAACCTCACTGATCGTGGCCATGAGCATTAAGGTGCAGGAGCCGGTCTTTGAGTCGCAGACCAAAACCAAGCTTGGCTCGCAGTATATGGAACCCGGTGGCACCTCTATCCGCAACTATATAAACGACATCGTTAAGCGGAGGCTGGATAACTACCTTCATATGAAGCCCGAAACGGCCGAAGCCTTGTTGCGCAAGATCCAGCAGTCGGAGAAGGAACGCAAAGACATGGCCAACATCAAAAAGCTGGCCAAGGAAAGGGTGAAGAAAGCAAGTCTGCACAACAAGAAACTTCGGGACTGCCGTATCCATTACAACGATAACCATCCGCAGCGCCTGGACAGCACCCTGTTCATTACCGAGGGCGACTCGGCCAGCGGTTCCATTACCAAGGCCCGCGACGTAAATACCCAGGCCGTGTTCAGCCTGAAGGGAAAACCCCTGAACAGCTATGGCCTCACAAAAAAGATCGTTTACGAAAATGAAGAATTTAACCTGCTGCAGGCAGCCCTCAACATTGAAGACAGCCTGGAAGACCTGCGTTACAACAACGTAGTGATTGCAACGGATGCTGATGTTGACGGGATGCACATCCGCCTGTTGCTGCTGACGTTTTTCCTGCAATTTTTCCCTGACCTGATTCGCAACGGGCACCTTTATATCCTGCAAACACCGCTGTTTCGCGTCCGCAACAAACAAAAGACGTTTTACTGTTATTCCGATCAGGAGAAGGCCGATGCCATGGGCCAGCTGGGTGCCAAGCCCGAAATCACCCGCTTCAAAGGTCTGGGTGAGATCTCCCCTAATGAGTTCATTAATTTTATTGGGAAAAGCATACGCCTCGACCCGGTGATCCTCAAAAAGGATCTGGGCATTGCCGAAATGCTTGAATTTTACATGGGCAAGAACACCCCCGACCGGCAGAGTTTTATCATCGAAAACCTGCGGGTTGAAATCGATGCAGTTGAGGCCTGATCAATCAACCGCAATCATTCTTTTCTGTTTAATAATTCGTTAAGTAAGGCCTATTAAAACTTATAGCAGGCTGAAGTCATCCCAGTCGGCCCACGCCCTGAAACTGTCGCGAAAACCATCGAGCTGACAGCGGGGCAAGGTCACCGTTTCCATACCCTCCTGATTGGGCAGGAAATTACTGAGGTTCTCGCCCAGTGGGTTGATCACCGCCGAATCGCCGATATACTGTATCTTGTTCTCATCAGCACCCAGGCGGTTGACCCCAATCACATAGGACTGGTTCTCAATGGCACGTGCCATGAGCAGGATACGCCAGGTGTGACTTCTCTCGGCCGGCCAGCTGGCTACATACAACATGACATCGTAATCGAACCCCTCCTTGCCACGATACCTGTTGCGACTCCAGACAGGAAACCGGATATCGTAGCATATCATGGGCATGATTTTCCAACCCTTCAATTCAACAATGAGTTTCCCGTTTCCACGCACGTAATCCTTATTCTCTCCCGCATAGGTAAAGAGGTGCCGCTTGTCGTAGGTCTCAAAAGAGCCCTCAGGCCTGACCCAGAAGAATCGGTTGTAGAACCTGCCTTTGTCTTCCACGGCCACGCTTCCGCAAACGACACAATTGCGCGAAGCGGCCATTTGCTTCATCCACGCCAGGGCCTGCCCATTGGCGGGTTCAGCAGCTGACTGAGGTTTCATGGTAAAGCCGGTGGTGAACATCTCGGGCAAAACAATCAGATCGGTATCCTCCTGCAGGGCTGAAATCTTTTCAGTGAACAACTCCAGGTTGCGGGCCGGATCTTCCCAATAAAGCGTGGTCTGTACAAGGGTAACGGTTAAATTTTGCATAATATCTCTGCTGCTTTTTCAAGGGTTTCATTCGATTTTGCAAAACAAAAGCGAAGCACGCCGTCATTGGCTGGTTTGCTGTAAAAGGGTGCTGTGGGCACCCCTGCCACTTTGTATTCGCGGGTGAGACGCTGAGCAAACGTCATCTCATCCTCCTCCGAAATCTTGTTGTAATCGAGCAACTGAAAGTAAGTACCGGAAGCCGGAATCAAACCAAAGCGCGAAGTTTTCAATGCTTTATTGAAGAAGTCGCGCTTCTCCTGGTAGAATTCGCCCAAGCCATGGTAGTTTGAAGGGTCTTCCAAAAAATCAGCCATGGCATGCTGCACCGGGGTGTTCGCGCAAAACACCGTAAACTGATGTGCCTTACGAAACTCCCGCATCAGGTTTTCGGGGGCCGCGCAATAACCGGTCTTCCATCCGGTGGCATGGAAAGTTTTCCCAAAAGAACAGGTCACCAGGCTCCGTTCGGCAAGGCCAGGATACAGGCAAACGCTCTCGTGGCGTTTCTCATCAAAAATAATGTGCTCATACACTTCATCGCTCAAAATCAGGATTCCGGTATTCCGCGTCAGTCGCTCCAGTTCTGCCATATCAGCCGCTGTCAGGACACTTCCGCTGGGATTGTGGGGGGTGTTGATAATGATCATCTTGGTTCGGGCGTTGAGCAGTTTTCTTACTTCATCCCAGTCAATATGATAATCAGGCAGTTTTAGCCGGGAAACAATGGGAATCCCCCCGTTAAGCTTTATGGCAGGCACATAACTGTCATAAGCAGGCTCAAAAACAATCACCTCATCTTCTTCGCGAATAAAGGCGCTAATGGCTGTAAAAATAGCCTGGGTAGCGCCTGCAGTGACCGTAATTTCTGATTCCGGATCGTAATTTGCCCCATACAAGGCCTCTGTCTTCTCTGCGATACGCTCCCTGAGGCTTAGCAGGCCCGGCATGGGAGCATACTGGTTGTGCCCTTCGCGCATATGTTTTGCAACCAGTTCAATCAGTTTTTCCGATACGGGAAAATCGGGAAATCCCTGGGAGAGGTTGATGGCCTTGTGTTCATGTGCCAGTTGAGACATCACCGCAAAAACGGATGTTCCCGTCTGGGGAAGTTTTGAAATGACGGCTTCAGGAAAAGGGTTCATGCATCTGAATTTAATTGGCAATTGTTCCGGCGAAAATCATTAATTTTATGCTCCTTTTATCGATTAGCTGGAGAGGCAAATTTAAAAGAAATAATGTAACGGCAGGGGGTAAAAAATACGGAACCTGCTTTGATTATTCAAAATAGTACATCATTTTTTATCAAAAATCACGGAATATGAAGACAATAGACGGAATAGATTTCAAGGGAAAACGCGTCATTATGCGCGTTGATTTCAATGTCCCGCTCAATAGCGAATTTCAGATCACCGACGACTCGCGCATGCGGGCAGCTGTCCCCAGCATAAAGAAGATCCTGGATGACGGGGGTTCGGTCATCGTGATGTCGCACCTTGGCCGTCCCAAGGAAGGCCCCGAAGACAAATTCTCCCTGCGTCACCTGCGCGATCACCTCAGCAAGTTGCTGGACGTCGACGTCAGGTTTGCCGACGACTGCATTGGCGACCTGACCCACCAAAAGGCGCTTAACCTAAGGCCCGGCCAGGTATTATTGCTCGAAAACCTGCGTTTCTACAAAGAAGAAACCAAGGGTGATGAAGCATTTGCCGGAAAACTTGCCCAACTGGCCAACTTTTATGTGAACGATGCCTTTGGCACGGCCCATCGCGCCCATGCTTCCACTACCATCATTGCAAAATTCTTTCCCAATGACAAGGCTTTTGGCTACCTGATGGCCAACGAGCTGGCCAGTATCGACAAGGTGCTGAAGGATGTTAAACGCCCCTACACCGCGATCATCGGGGGCGCAAAGGTCAGCTCAAAGATTCAGATCCTGGAAAACCTTCTCGACAAGGTCGACGACCTGATCATCGGAGGAGGTATGATGTTTACCTTCATTAAGGCCCAAGGAGGCACAATCGGCGGCAGCCTGGTGGAAGACGACTTTATCGGCCAGGCCAAAGAGATTATGGAGAAAGCCAAGGCAAAAGGGGTGAACCTGCATATTCCTGCTGACGCTGTGATTGCCGACGCTTTTGCAAACGATGCCAATGCTAAAACCGTAAAGGCTGATGCCATTCCTGAAGGATGGCTGGGCCTTGACATCGGCCCCGAAAGCCAGAAGAAATTCAGCGAAGTGATCGAAAAATCAAAAACGGTCCTATGGAACGGCCCTATGGGGGTATTCGAAATGGAAAACTTTGCCAAAGGCACCAAAGTGGTTGCTGAAGCACTTGTAAAAGCAACTGAAAATGGTGCCTTCACCCTTATCGGGGGCGGCGACTCAGTAGCGGCCATCAACCAGCTGGACCTGGCCGACCAGGTAAGCTACGTCAGTACCGGTGGCGGTGCCCTGCTTGAATACATGGAAGGCAAGGTCCTGCCCGGTGTTCAGGCCATCAACGAATAATTTCAATAAACACCCTAAAGGGGGCCGTCTCAATGGTTTTTGAGACGGCCCTTTTTCGGGGGGAGAGCCCGACCGCTTTCTTGCAACTAAAAATCAGGCACATACGAACCCCTTTAGCCCTTTTTGTAATGATTCTATAACGCCTTGGCAGGGCATTCAGGGTGGTTCAGATTGGCTGCAATTTGGGATCAGAATCAGGGTTTGGACGGTGTTTAGACGGTGTTTATTCGGTTTAAACCGAGTAAACACCGTCTAAACCCCCTGGATGGTATGGCTGTTGCACCTTGCATCTACATCCCTGAAATTTATACAAAAAGGTCAAAAAGAAACCTTGCTGTTGCAAGGGAAACGCAGCGAATCCTTAAAATTTAGGGCGAAATGATCGAGGCAATGGAAAGGAAGCCTGCACAAAAGGCTTATGGCAGGCAATGGGTTTAGCCAGTCATCCGGTTGATGATATCGATCAGTTTGCGCTCGTCAATGGGCTTGGAAACATAGTCATCCATGCCGGCATCCATAAATCGTTCGCGGTCTCCGGGAATGGCATAACCTGTAATGGCCACAATTGGGACGTGCTTGCCGGTATCTTTTTCCATTTCACGGATGCGGCGGGCCGTTTCGAAGCCATCCATTTTGGGCATCTGTCCATCCATCAGGACCAGATCGTAGGCGTTGGATGCAAACTTCTCGATGGCCACCAGGCCATTGGCAGCCGTATCGACAGTCCATCCCTGCGAGCGCAGAAAACCTGCGAGGTATAGCTGGTTAATGGCATCATCTTCTGCCACCAGGATATGAAGGTTGCTTAACCTTTTTTCCATCTCCAAAGTTTCCTCTGCCGTCTGTTCCATATCTGTTTCCTGATCTCTGGCCATTACAAGAGGGATATTAAACGATATTCGGCTTCCCACTCCATATTCGCTTTCAAACTTCACTTCCCCATTCATCATTTCAACCAGACTCTTTACGATATTCAACCCAAGGCCAGTTCCCTGGTATTCCTTTCTTGCGGAAATGTCAAGCTGACGGAACGATTCGAACAGGCGGGGAATATCTTCTTCTTTTACACCAATTCCTGTATCTTTAACATAAAACTCAAGCCGAATGTTTTCTTTCTGAACCGATTTATTTTCTACTCCAATCTCAATTTTTCCCTCATTGGTGAATTTAATTGCATTGCTCAGCAGGTTGTTCAACACCTGACAAATCTTCTTCTCATCGCCGTGAATCCATTTGGGAACTCCCTCACCAAATTGCACAGCCAGTTCAATATTTTTTTCACTGGCCTGGGGTTCAAACACAGAAAGCGTCTCATTCAGGGCTTTTTGCAGATCGAAATCGGCAAAAGTCAGGTCAATTTTATTGGCCTCAATCTTTGAGTAATCGAGGATGTCATTGAGGATATGCAAGAGGTTTCCGGCAGAAATAAGGATGGAGTTAATAATACTTTGCTGTTCCTTGTCTGTATTGGTTTTTCCGAGCGTGCGCGTCATCCCAATGATGGCATTCAGGGGATTCCTGATCTCGTGGCTCATATTGGCCAAGAACTCTGATTTCACCCTGTTTGAGCGTTCGGCCACTTCCATCGCTTTTCTTAACTCTTCTTTTTCTTTTCGAAGAGTCACATCGCGGCTCACACACACGATTTCTTCTACCAGGGCTGTTTTAGCATTGAAGATCACCTGGTTATTGGTTTCAAACCAGATATATTCTCCATTTTTCTTACGAATGCGGTAGCTCTCAATAGAATTGTCCTGATGGGTTTCAAGCAGTCCGATATGGTTTCGCCTTACCTTGTCGATATCATCAGGATGAATGAAGACATAGGCAGAGTGGCCCACGATTTCCTCGGGTTCGTAACCCAACAGCCTTTTGCTGGCAGGCGAAACATAAATATACGTGGCATCCCAGCTATGCTTGGAAATCATATCGCTTGAATTCTCAGCCAGGACACGGTAGCGTTCCTCGCTGATTCGCAGGCTTTCTTCCACTTGTTTCCGCTCGCTGATATCGCGAATGGATCCAACGATCATAATGGCGTTTCCATCGTGATCGTATATGTATTTACTGGTAATGGAGCAGGGAACACTTTCCTTGTTTTTCCGGTTCAGGACCATCTCAAAATCGGACATAGAGCCCTTTTCATTAAGCTGCTCAAAAAACAGGTCCAGTTTGCTCTTTTCTCCAAACAAAGGTTTGCCCAGGAGATCTTCCTTATGGTAAAGAAAGATTTGTTCGATTGACGGCGAAAGCTCAATGACATTCCCCTCAAGGGTCAGTTCAAAATAAACATCCTGAATATTCTCAAAGATGCTTCGGTATTTTTCCTCGCTTTGGCGAAGGGCTTCCTGCGACTCGACGAGTTGTTTCTGAATGCTCAGCCTGCTGACCACTTGATGGATCACTGAAGGCAACAGGTCAATAAAACTGTTGTCTTTCACCATGTAATCGAGGGCTCCAAGTTTCATCATTTCCACGGCGGTACGTTCGTCACCATGGCCGGTAATGATAACAAAAGGCAAGTCGAGATTTTCCTTTCGCAGCTGTTTGATAAGTTCCTCACCCTGAATATCGGCAAGCTGGTAATCGAGCAGGATCAGGGTATCTTGGTTTGAGTTGCTGCTGAGCCAACCGTGGGCTTCGGCCCCCGACAGAAAACCCCGGGTGACATACCCTTCTTTTTCCAGCGTTTTCTGGATTAAGCGGTTCAGCGAGAGATCATCTTCAACAACTGAGATAATGAACTGCTGGCTGCCAGGGTCATCTAAATATTGCTCCATTGCGAGGGTTTATTGCAACTCCTTATGAAGAAGCAAATTTACAATATTCTATTATTTAAACAATAAGCAATGCTGAATAGGGGAAAACGTTCACCAGGCGAATGACAGGGGCGTGAAGTTGGTTCAGGCCAGCCCGGCAGCCATCATGAACTCAATATTGGGTTTGAGTCCGTCGGGGTCGTCAGCATATTCGGGTTTGAGACGGTGGACAAAATACATCCCCTCCTGTTGAAAATGTTTTGTTTTCACCATACCCCGGAATGAACATTCGAAATATTCGGCCACATATTCATAGGTTTCTGCCGAGATGTTGACCATGTTTTCGAGGCTTGACTGGACCATCCAGTGCGCCTTATTGGCGGCATTGCCCCAAATATCGTAGGAGAATTTCCTTCGGCCGATGACCCCAGCCACCACTTCGCCGGTATGAACGCCCACGCGCATGGTAAAGTATGGCAGGCCCTGGGCATTGGCTTCGCGTGCTTCACGTAAAATGACATCCTGTATCTGAAGCCCTGCCAAAACCGCACGCGGCGGGTTGAGCGTATCGGCCTCGGGAATACCCCCGGCGCACATGTAACAATCACCGATGGTCTTGATCTTTTCCAGTTTCAGCCGGTCAATGATTGTATCAAACTTGCTGAAATATTCATCGAGTTTCTCAACCAAATCTATTGGTGAGAACAGGGATGATTTGGCGGAAAAATCCTCTACATCGGCATACAGTACACTGACGCAGGGAAAATACCTCGCCTTGGCAGTCCCAATGGTCAGAAGCTCCCCGGCAATTTTTGAAGGAAGGATATTTTGAAGCAGTTTCTCCACCTTCGCTTTCTCAATGGTTAGCTCCTGGTGTTGCTCCCGGATCTGCTTATTCAGCTTTTTATGTTTATCAAGGCTTCTTTTGAGGGCCGCAGTAGCTTTTTCTAGTTTCCGGTCTAGCTCCATCCGCTTAAAAGCAGCCTCAACCGCGAGGGGGATGTGATCGATAAAACCCTTTTCCTTCACGAGGTAATCGATGGCACCGGCCTTCATAATAGAGACCGCCACCTTCTCGTCACCATAGCCTGTCATGGCCATGAAATCAGGCTGAATGCCTTTGGCCTGAATTTCCCTGATAACCGAGAGGCCTGTTGTGGAGCCCAGTTGATAATCGACTAGTAAAAGCAAGCCATCCAGGTGGTCAGCAAAAAAAGCATCCTTAAAAGAACCTGCATCTGTAAACCCGCGACATGCATAACCATTGGTCGAAAGTTTCTTCTCAATGGCCTTTACCATCATCATATCATCGTCGAGCACCCACACGGAAGAAGGTGGCTGGTTTCCAGAAGATTTGGAAATGCTTTCTTTTCTTAACATTAGGATTCGTTAAAGCAGTGTTTGTTAAATCTGCCCGCCAAGAAACCGTGGCGTATTGGCCTTCATTATTTTAAGAGATTATCAATCCTGACAAAAGAAATAACGTGAATTATGTTATTTTATGTTATTTGAAGCAAAAAAGGACTGCATTTCTAAGAAAAGGCAAAAGAAAGCAGAAATTCCCAAAAAAAGAACCGTAAACATACTGATTTTTTTATCTCTTCACAAAATCATGCCGGTCAATAATTATGACAAAGGCGCCAGGAATTTATTAAAGAAAGCAAAGATCGTACAAATAATTAACTCTTCCTTATATTTTTATCAATATTATAGGTTTTATTTTGAATGATTATGAATTAGCAAAGGGAGTTAAAAGAGAACCATTTTTTTATAATTTTACTCCCGAAGCCTTTATTTCCAGTCACTTTAGGAAAATTTAGTCTTTCTATCAAATTGATTTTCAGAGCTTTCTTAAATTATCGATTAACCTGATTTGATAAGGCCGGATATCATGAATGATTCGCCTTGTTTGCATTCAAAATCAATACATCATGCACAACTCACCAAATCGAGGTATTATGAGATCCGGGTGGTATTTCCCGGGTATTCTGATACTGCTTTACAGTATCTTTTTTTGGTTTCCCTTTTCTGTCCAAAGCCAGGATACCCTTCCCGGGGAAGCGGAAGAGATCGTAGAAACCACCGACAGCATCCTTGAAGTGGTTGCCGAAGCAGCAGAAGAAGTTCCGGAAAGCCAGCCCGATGAGGTTTACACCCGTGGCGACTACAGCAAGCAGGATTTAAGAAGGGGAGAAAGGCTTTTCAAGGGACTGGTACCTTTTGGCAGTGGAACCCACAATTGTGCTTCGTGCCACTACCCCACCCGCACCGATACCCTGAACTGGAACCCTTCAGCTTTTGATTTGGCCCAGTTGTGGTATGACAACCCGGATTATCGCATCCTCGAGAAGATGAACAGCCCCACCGGCATGCGTATGATGGCCGATCACCCGGGCATGATCATTACCCCCGACGAGGAAAAACAACTGGAAGCCTATTATGAATCCGTTCTGAAAAAAGGCCCGGGCGAACTGAAGGCTTACCCTGTTAATACCTTTATTTTCTGGGGAATGGGCCTGTTGATGCTCCTGGCGTTGATTGACCTTCTGATCACAAAAAAGATTCGGTTTAAAGCCCTGCACGTTTTGATCCTGATCATTGGCCTTGTGGTGCATATGCAATATGCCGTTGCCGAGAGCCGCAATCTTGGCCGCACGCAGGGGTATATGCCCGATCAGCCCATCAAGTTCTCGCACCTGGTGCATGCCGGTGAAAACGCCATCGACTGCAACTACTGCCACACCGTAAACCAGTTCAGCCTCAGTTCGGGCATTCCTTCCAACAACACCTGCCTCAATTGCCATACCGTTATTCGCGAGGGGACTAATTCCGGGCGCTTTGAGATCAATAAGATCCACCAGGCCCTGGAAACCGGAGAACCCATCCAGTGGATACGCATCCATGACCTTCCCGATCATAGCTTTTACAGCCATGCCCAGCACGTGAATGCCGGCAAACTGGAATGTCAGGAATGTCATGGCACGGTGGAAAAAATGCACATCCTTTATCAAAACGCTGACCTGAGCATGGGCTGGTGCCTTACCTGCCACCGCGACAATGACGTGGATTTCCTGAATAATCCCTATTTTGGAATATATGAAGAACTTCACAAGGACATCAGGGAAGGAAGGATCGATGCCGTGAAGGCTGCCCAGATAGGTGGCGAGGACTGCATGAAGTGCCATTATTAATCATGGAAGACACCCCCTCGAAATAATTGTTAATTAAGCTTTCAGAAATACAAACTGTTTCCAATGGAAAAAAAATACTGGAAAAGTTTACACGAAGTACAACCTGCCGGGCATTTGCAAACCGATGATCTTCGTGCGGAAGATCAGGCCCGGTCAATGATGGAGATTTTGGCTGACGACAAGAACCCGCAATCTTCTTCACGGCGTGACTTCCTGAAGTGGTGCGGCATAAGTTTCGTTTCGGCCACTGTGCTTTCGGCCTGCGAGAACCCGGTAAAGAAAGCCATCCCCTACCTCAACCAGCCCGAGGAACTGATTCCCGGGAAAGCATCGTATTATGCTTCCACTTATCTGCACGGTAATGAATACTGCCCCGTGCTGGTAAAGAGCAGGGATGGACGCCCCATCAAAATTGAAGGCAACAGGCTTTCACCGGTGACCCGGGGCGGGACCTCGGCAAGGGTTCAGGCATCCGTACTCAGCCTCTATGACACGGGCGCCCGATACAAAAATGCCTTGCATAACGGAGAAGCCATTGCCTGGGAAGCCGCCGATGAAGCATTCGGCATAAAGCTTAGAGAAGTCTCGGCCAATGGTGGCCGTATGGCCCTGGTGACCCCTAGCCTGCTAAGCCCCAGTACCCGTGCACTGATAGAAGAATTCAAAACCGAATATCCTGGTCTCGAGGTAGTTGCCTGGGATGCCATTCCCTATTCTGGCATCCGAAAAGCCCACGAGACGCTGTTTGGACAGGCCATAATTCCGGACTACCGCTTTGACAAGGCAGATCTGATTGTCAGCTTCGGTTGTGATTTCCTGGGCACCTGGCTCTCCCCGATTGAATTTGCCGGGCGCTATGCCGAACGTCGCCGTGTCAGCCAGGACAAACCAGAGATGTCGCGCCACATACAGTTCGAGGGGATGCTTTCGCTCACCGGCGCCAATGCCGATGAACGCGTTCCGGTAAAGCCTTCTGAGGAGCTGAATATTCTGCTTGCTCTTTATAACAGGATGGCTGCCCTTGCCGGCCAAAGCCCTGCTGGAGAGGCCTACACTAACTATGATGTGAATGGCTTGGCTGCGCATTTGATGAAACAAAGGGGCAAAGCTTTAGTAGTCTGCGGCAGCCCCCAGGCAGAAGTGCAAACAATTGTAGCTGCCATCAACCAGCTTTGCGGGGCATACGGGAACACCATTGACCCCACTGCTACGCTGATGACAGGAATGTCAGACGAAGGCGCTTTCGAAGCCCTGGTCAACGATATGAAACAAGGCAAGATGGAAGCAGTGATGTTCTACCAGACCAATCCCGTCTACCATCACTACGATACGGAAGGGGTGCTCAATGCCATCAAGAACACCGGCCTGACCCTCTCCTTTGCCACAACAATGGACGAGACCGCTGAGGCTTGCCAGTATATATTGCCCGATAATCATTACCTGGAATCATGGGGAGATGCTGAATTTAAATCTGGCCAATACAGCCTGATGCAACCGCTGATTCACCCCCTGTTTAAGACTCGACAGTTCCAGGATACCCTTTTGACATGGATGGGGAGGGAAGCTGATTTTCACCAATACCTGAAAGCCTGGTGGCAAACTAATCTTTTCCCCCAGCAAACAGAATATTCCGATGCAGAGAGCTTTTGGATGAAAACCTTGCAGTCAGGAGTTCTTGAAGTCCCCGCAAAAGTCTCAGGAAGCTTTTCGCCCAATTTCTCTGGTCTCACGGGAATCATTGCCAATTTGCAAGGACAAACCAGAGGGTCTGATCTGGAATTTGTGGTATACCCCAGTCTTTCGATGGGCGATGGGCACGATGCCAACAACCCCTGGTTACAGGAACTGCCCGACCCCATCACTTCGGTTTGCTGGGATAACTTCGCGGCCGTTTCGCCAGCCACGGCAACCCAGCTTGGTTTTTTAGAGGGCGATGTGATCCGCATCAATGAAAAAATGGAGGTTCCTGTGCTGATCCAGCCCGGTTTGGCCGCCGGCATGCTGGCCATTGCTTTGGGCTATGGCCGCAGCAAGGCAGGCATCAGCGCTGACGGCAGGGGCGGAAATGCCTTCCTGCTGAGTGCTGATCGCAACTTCCATGGAACGTTAAGCTCGTGGTCGAAAGCCGGTACCGGACACACCTTTGCACGCACCCAGACCCATTTCTCTATGGAAGGTCGTGCCATCGTCAGGGAGTCAACCCTGGATAAATACAAGGAAAACCCCGCAGCCGGCAATGAGTTACGTGCCTATCACCTGAAACATCACAACACCTTATATCCGGAGAGCGAGTTTCCCGGGCATCACTGGGCGCTGATGGTCGATCTGAATGCCTGCACCGGGTGCAGTACCTGTGTGATTGCATGCCAGAGCGAAAACAATACCCCTGTAATTGGCAAGGACCAGGTAAGGCGCAGGCGCATCATGCACTGGATGCGCATTGACCGTTATTATACCGGCGATGCCGAAAACCCGAGCGTGGTGTTCCAGCCCCTGATGTGCCAGCATTGTGATCATGCCCCCTGTGAAAACGTCTGCCCTGTTGCGGCTACCACACACAGTCAGGAAGGCATAAACCAGATCACCTACAACCGTTGCGTGGGAACCAAATACTGCATCAACAACTGCCCTTACAAGGTCCGGCGGTTTAACTGGTATGAGTATGCCACCAAAGAGCAATTCAACACCCACACCACCACCGACCTGGGCCGGATGGTGCTCAATCCTGATGTTACAGTAAGGGAGCGGGGCGTGGTTGAGAAATGCTCATTTTGCGTACAACGCATACAGGAAGCCAAACTCAACGCCAAGAATGAAAGGCGTCCCCTCAAAGACGGTGAGATTATGCCCGCCTGTGTGCAGTCCTGCCCTTCAAATGCCCTTGTGTTTGGCGACCTGAATGATCCCGAAAGCAGGGTGTCACAACTAATCAAGGATCCCAGAAATTATCATCTGCTGGAGGAACTGCACACACTGCCTTCCGTTGGTTACCTGACTAAGATCAGAAACCCACGCTCATAAAGAAACCATGATGTTGAATCCACAATAAAACAACGTTCATGCTCAACAACCCAATACGATATGCCCTGGTCAAGGGCGATAAGACATACGGCCAGATCACCGATGATTTGCTGGCCAACGTAGAGCAGAAACCGCCGCTTTGGTGGTACGGTGCCATGACTATTGGAACCATTCTCCTGGCCATCGGAGCCTGGGCAGTATATATGTCACTAAGCCAGGGACTGGGCACCTGGGGCCTGACCAACAGCGTGGCCTGGGGATGGGACATTATAAATTTTGTCTGGTGGATTGGTATCGGACACGCAGGTACCGCTTTCTCCATCTTCTTCCTGATATTCAGGCAGAAATGGGCAGGGTCCATCAACCGCTCGGCCGAAGCCATGACCGTATTTGCCGTGGTCTGTGCTGCCATGTTCCCCCTGCTGCATATGGGAAGACCCTGGCTGGCGTTTTACATCGTTCCCTATCCCAATACCCGCTTGCTGTGGCTCAATTTCAACTCCCCCCTTTTCTGGGACGTGCTGGCCATCACCACCTACCTGATCACATCCATAATGCTTTGGTATATGGGCATGGTACCTGACCTGGCAACCATTGCCCAGCGCACCAAAAGTAAAGTTGGCAAATTCCTTTACGGAATGTTCAGCATGGGATGGAACGGTTCGCTTTATTCTTACAACCGCTATGAAAGCCTGATGAAGATCCTAGGCGGTCTGGCAGCCCCCCTGGTAATTTCAGTGCATACCATCGTGGCGCTTGACTTTGCCGTTTCGGTGATGCCCGGTTGGCATACCACCATTCTCCCACCCTACTTCTTCGTGGGCGCCATCTTCAGTGGTTTTGCCATGGTGCTTACCATCATGATCCTGCTCAGAAGAGCCTTTAACCTCACGGATTATGTCACTGAAAAACACTTGGATAACATAGCCCACGTACTGAAGTTTGGCTCACTGATTATAGGCCTGGCCTATGTCACTGAGCTATTCACTGCCTGGTATTCAGGGGTGGAATACGAGATTTTTACCTTCTTCCGTGCCAGGGCCACTGGCACTTACTCCACTGCATTCTGGATCATGTTTACCTTCAATGCGGTGGTTCCACAACTATTCTGGTTCAAAAAGGCCCGCCGGAATTTGGTGATTCTTTTCCTTGTGTCAATCGTCATCAACATCGGGATTTGGTTTGAGCGTTACATCATCCTCGTTTCAACCCTGGCCCAAGACTACCTGCCTTCGAGCTGGACAGCCTATCACCCTACCATGGTTGATATCGGTATTTATTTGGGCACCTTCGGCCTGTTTACTTGCGGGATGATGATGTTCATCCGATACATCCCCATCATTGCCGTCAATGAGATCAAACCCATTGCCCGGGCTGAAAAATTAAGAAAACAAAAGAAGCAAAACCATGAGCACTAAACAAATCATCGGCGTATTTGATGATGAGGCCCTGCTGCTGAAGGCTGCACAAAAGCTTAAGTCGCATGGCGTCAACATCAGGGACATTCAGGGCCCCAGTGCAGATCATGACATGATAAAGAATCTTACACGCGAGTCCAGACTGCCTTATCTCTCGGTCGTCACAGGGATCATCACCATTATCCTGACCTTTGCCTTTGTGTATTATGTGACGGTCATCGATTATCCCCTGCATTACGGTGGCAAACCCGTTTTTGCCTTTCCTCCCATGGTGGTGGTGATTTACCTGCTGTGCATTCTTGTCACCGGGGCATTCACCACCTTTTCGTTCCTCACCAGCGAGAAGATGTTTCCGGGCAAGAACCCCGGCCTGGTGCATCCCCGGGCGGCCATCGACCGCTTCTACCTGGTGCTCGGCCGCAACTTCAATCCCGCCGAGATCACCCAGTGGCTCCAGGAGGAAGGCGCTGAAGAAATCATTGAACAAGAAACCGAAGCATAACCTATATCTATTCCATTATGTTTGGCAACAAAAAACCAGCACCCCTTAAAACCCGCAGCACCTGGGCCCTGCTTGTGGCCCTGGTGGCTCTCATAGGCTGCGACCGGACCAGAATGGACAAGGGTTATGAATATTTTCCCGATATGACTCATGGTCAGTCCTACGAGACCTGGTCGTCCAACGAAGCCATGGATGACGGAAAAACAATGCGCGAGCCGGTCAAGGGGACCGTTCCCCGCCATATGGTGCCCTATACCTACGCCAATGATTTTGAAGGACGCGCACTGGCAGGTGAGAACTTGGTAAACCCCCTGGCGACCACCCCTGAACTGCTTGAGGAAGGCAAAGCCCTTTACGGCGTCTATTGCCAGCAATGCCACGGGGAGCAAGGCGATGGCAAAGGCAGCCTGCACACCAGGGGAAAATACGTCATTCCACCGGCATCCCTCATCACCCCTGTAGTAAAAGCACAGCCACAGGGTGAGATCTTTCATGTCATTTCTGTTGGCTGGGGAGTCATGGGCGCCCACGCACCGCTCATCCGCCCTGAAGACCGCTGGAAAATTGTGGCTTTCATCGATCAGGTAATCCAGGAACAGTAAACCGAACCCATTATGGATACAAGTTTCAAACCCACCAAAAAGCTCTTGTTGATCTTTGCCGCAATGATCCTCATCGGACTTGTTGCAGTCATTGCAGGCTTTGCCTCCGATCCTGCAAGGACCTGGCCCAATGTCCTGCTTAACAATATGTATTTCATCACCCTCAGTATCGGGGCCCTGATGTTCTTTGGCGTACAATACATATCAGGTTCTTCTTGGTCAGCGCTCATTCAGCGCATCCCCCTAGCTGCCGGTGCATTCCTGCCCATCGGCTTAATCCTGATGCTGCTGATTTACTTCGGGCTACACGACATCTATGAATGGTCACATCCGGGCATCACTGAAACCGATAAGCTCATTGCCCATAAGGCCCCCTTCCTCAATGTGCCCTTCTTTATGATCCGTATCGTGATTTATTTTGCCCTTTGGGTGCCTCTCTTTTTCCTGCTTCGCCGAATGGCTAAAAAGGAAGACCTGGAAGGCGGTGAGCAATGGTATCATAAAAGCACCTTTTATTCCAAGGTTTTTATTTTTTCCGCAGTCCTGATCTTCTCACTTGCCGCCGTTGACTGGGTGATGACTATCGATCCTCACTGGTACAGCACCATATTTGGCTTCCGCGCCATGATCACCAGCATTTATTACGGTACCGCAATCATAATCCTGCTGATATTCCTTTTAAAAGGGATGGGGTTCTTTCCCCAGATCAACGAAGCACACCGCCACGACCTGGCCCGTTACCTGTTTCGCTTCAGCATCGTATTTGGCTACCTTTGGTTCATGCAATTCCTCATTCTTTGGTATGCCAACATTCCGGAATCTACCATTTACTATACGCCCCGTTTCCTGGGCGAATGGAAGTTTTTCTTTTATGCTGAACCTATCATTAACTGGGCCATTCCTTTTGTGGTGGTGATGTCTGACGATATCGGTAAAAAAAAACCGGTACTGATTGGCATCAGTGCCCTGCTGATGATCGGCCTCTGGATGAGCCTCTTCCTGCAAATTATGCCCGGGAGTTATGGCGTGCTGAAATTTGGATTCATTGAGGTTGGGATGTGGATCGGCTATGCAGGTCTGTACCTTGTGATGGTTTTCCTTTGCCTGTCAGGGCTTTCCATTGTCCCGCTCAACCATCCCATGCTCGACGAAAGTATTCATCATCATTTATAAAAACAAAGGATCATGAACAAGATAATGATTTTTCTTTTTGGCGTTTTTATCCCCTTAGGTCTGTTTTCCCAGGATCTTGAAATGGCCTATAATCCTGAAGAAGGCGAGATCGGGATTTTTGAACGCCTGGATACCTATGTTCCGCTCGACATTGAGGTGATCAATGAGTTGGGGCAAAAGGTAAAGCTGGAACAACTGGTCGATAAGCCTACGGTGATCGCCCTGGTGTATTATCGCTGTCCGGGGATTTGCAGCCCTTTTATGGAATCGATGGCTGAAGTGGTAACACGCAGTGACCTAGTCATCGGCGAGGATTACCAGATCCTTTCCATCAGCTTTGACCCTAGGGAAGGCCCTGAACTGGCGCGCCAGAACCGCAACAACTACCACCACCTGGTTAAGAAGGAAATTGATCCCAATGGCTGGCAATTCTTCGTGGCCGACAGTGCCAACATCGCACGCATCACTGAAGCCGTAGGGTTCAAATACAAGCGTACCGGCTTCGACTTCCTGCACACCTCAGCCATGATATTCCTCAGCAACGAAGGCAAAATCACCCGTTACCTTCATGGCACTTACTTCCTGCCCATCGACCTCAAGATGGCCGTGATTGAAACTGCTGAAGGAAAATCAGGGCCTTCGCTCAGCAGGGTGCTGGCTTATTGCTATACCTTTGACCCGGCTGGTCAGCAGTATGTGCTAAACATCACCAAGGTAGCAGGCACCATCATCTTGTTCTTTGCCCTGGTCATTCTGTTAATTCTTGTCATTAAACCAAAGAACCGTAAGGCTTAACCCATATCCTGAAACAATATGTCAGAAGCAAACTACGCCCATAATGTAAGTTACCTTGATTACAAGGGGCAATACAAAGGACTTTTAGGATGGATATTCTCAACCGACCACAAGCGGATCGGTTTGTTGTATCTTTACACTATGCTGGCTTTCTTCTCGGTAGGCGCCATCCTGGGCTTGCTGATGAAAACCGAGCTCATTGCACCGGGGAACACCCTCATGGGACCCCAGACTTACAATGCCTTCTTTACGCTCCACGGCATTATCATGATCTTTGTCATTGTGGTACCCGGCTTGCCAGCGGTCTTTGGCAACTTTTTCCTTCCCATTATGATAGGGGCCAAAGATGTTGCCTTCCCCCGTCTCAACCTCCTCTCCTGGTGGTTGTACGTCCTGGGAATCCTAATTGTGCTTACCTCTCAGTTTTTGGGAGACGGTCCGCCCGACACCGGATGGACCTTCTATGCTCCTTACAGCTTCCGCACCCCGGCGAATGTGCTGCCCGCCGTTTTCGGTGCCTTTGTCATGGGTTTCTCCTCCATCCTTACGGGTATCAACTTTGTGGTAACCATCCACAGAATGCGGGCTCCAGGGATGACCTGGTTCAAGATGCCTCTCTTCCCCTGGACCCTTTACGGCACCGCCTGGATACAAATCCTGGCCACCCCCGTGATCGGAATTACCCTGCTGCTTATCGTGGCTGAACGCATCCTGGGCATAGGCATCTTCGATCCTGCCCTTGGTGGCGACCCCATCTTGTACCAGCACCTGTTCTGGATTTATTCGCACCCGGCCGTTTATATCATGATCCTCCCGGGAATGGGCGTGATCAGCGAAGTAATACCCGTATTCTCGAGGAAAACCATCTTTGGCTACAAGGCCATCGTCTTGTCCACGATGGCTATCGCCTTCGTAGGATATTTTGTGTGGGGCCACCACATGTTCACCTCCGGGATGAGCGGACGTGCCCTTTACACATTTTCCTTCCTGACCTTTCTGGTGGCCATCCCTTCGGCCATCAAGGTGTTTAACTGGGTAAGCACCATGCACAAAGGCTCGCTCGACATGCAGACCCCATTTTATTGGGCGGTATCCTTCATTTTTGTGTTTATGATAGGGGGACTTACCGGACTGGTGCTGGGCTCGCTGGCTACCAACGTCCACGTGCACGACACCCATTTTGTGGTCGCCCACTTTCATTACATTGTATTCGGGGGCACGGGCTTTGCCTTTATGGCAGCCATCCACTATTGGTTCCCGAAAATGTTTGGCCGGATGTATGATCTGGGCTGGGCCAACCTTGGCTGGGGGATCTTCTTTATAGGATTCAATACTCTTTACCTGCCCATGTTCTTCCTGGGCATCCAGGGCATGCCCCGCAGGTATTACGACTACCTGCCCGACTTCCACGGCGGAAATATTATCTCTTCGCTCGGGGCTTGGGTAATGATATCAGGCATTGTGATCATTTTTGCAAACCTGATACGCTCAGCTCGCTACGGGCAGAAAACCACTGAAAAGAACCCCTGGGGTGGCAAAACCCTCGAGTGGCAGGTAGATACACCCCCTACCCTCGAGAACTTTGAAGAGATCCCGGTCATTGAAAAAGGACCTTACGATTTTGAAGATTAAGGTATTCAATTCATAAAAACAGGACAATATGATAGAACATCGCGACGACCTGGCATCGAAAATGGGCATGTGGCTGTTTATTTTTACCGAACTGCTGCTTTTCGGGATGCTGTTTGTGGTCTATGCCGTGTATCGCTCCATGCACCCCGAAGCCTTCAAACTGGCCGGGCAGGAGCTGGATGTGGTGTTGGGCACCCTGAATACCGTGATCCTGCTCATCAGCAGTATGACCGTGGCCATGTCCATTTCAGCCATCCAGAAAGGAAACAAAAAACTGGCTCTGGCCCTGCTGACGGTGACCCTGATCATTGCAGTGGTCTTCCTGGTCAACAAGTATTTTGAGTGGGGTACCAAAGTCGAATATGGTTTCAACCCCGGCGGGGCGGAACTGCACCAACTGGGGCACGGAACCATCCTGTTTTTCGGCCTCTATTTTGTAATGACCGGCCTCCACGCCCTGCATATCCTGATCGGAATAGGACTCTTCCTGTATGTGTTCTGGCAGGTCAGAAAGGACAAGATCCATCAGACCGACTACATATGGTTGGAAAACACGGGCCTCTACTGGCACTTGGTCGACCTGATCTGGATATTCCTGTTCCCGCTTTTATACCTGATCCATTAAAAATCACAATGTTATGAGCCAAGAAAAACATCATATCGTCAGTTACAAAACCCACGTGTTTGTTTTGCTGGCACTGCTGGTGCTTACGGCCCTCAGCGTGGCCATTACCCGTGTGGAACTGGGGCCGCTTAATACGGCAGCCGCCCTCCTGATTGCCTGCATCAAGGCCACCATTGTCCTGGCCTGGTTTATGCACCTCAAATTCGAGAGTCGCTTCTTCACCGTGATGGTATCGGCCGTAATCATCCTGTTCCTGCTGGTAATCCTTGTCACCTTTTTCGATTATTCATACAGATAAAATAAGCATATGAACTCAGGAGCCTCAACTTTTGTAGAAGGTGTCGACAATGCCTTTATTTTCATTCTCGGGATATCCCTTTTCTTCCTGATCGGGATTACCCTTGTAATGATCCTGTTTCTAATTCGTTACAACAAGAAAAAGCATCCCAGGGCTGTCCAGATCGAAGGCAGCACCAAGCTCGAAGTCATCTGGACCGTCATTCCGCTTGCCCTGGTGATGGGTATGTTTTATTTCGGGTATGTGGGCTGGAAACCGATGAAAAGAATTCCCAGCGAAGGGGTAAGGATTACTGCCAATGCCCGTATGTGGAGCTTTAGTTTCCAGTATGAGAATGGAAGGATTTCTGATAAACTTTATGTCCCGGTCGATACTGCCGTAATCATCAAACTGAATGCCATTGATGTCATACACTCTTTGTACATACCAGCATTCAGAGTCAAGGAAGATATGGTGCCCGGACTGGCCAACAACCAGATGTGGTTCGAACCCAACAAGGTGGGCAACTACTCGCTTTTCTGCACTGAATACTGCGGCCTGCAGCACAGCTTTATGCATACCGAGGTGGTGGTGATGGAGCCCGATGAGTTCTGGGAATGGTATTCGGACACCACCGGCGTAGTGATACCTGCTGAGGAAGGGGCCGACTTTGCCCTCCTGGGGCGTCAGCTCGTCGAAAGCAAGGGCTGCCTGGCCTGCCATTCGCTCGATGGCTCAACCATCATAGGGCCCAGCTTCCTGGGGGCCTGGGGAAGTAACGTGCCTGTAGTCACCAATGGGCAGGAACGGGAGGTGCCTTTCGATGAAGCCTATTTGCAGCGGTCCATTTATGAGCCCGATGCCGACATCCACCAAGGCTACCGCCCCGGGCAGATGTTTTCCTACCAGGGAGAGATCACTGAACAACAAATTGAACTGATCGTTGCGTTTCTCAAATCACTGAATGAATAAAGCTGGTATTGCTAAAAAAGCCAAAGCCCTTGTTCAGCTGACAAAACCCCTCGTAACCCTATCGGTTGCGCTGACTGCCCTGACGGGTTTTATCCTTAGTCAGGGCTTTTTTGCTGAGGACTGGTTGCTGGTTACCCTGGGGGTCTACCTGCTGGCGGCCGGTTCAGCCAACCTGAACCACCTCCAGGAGGCCGGGCCCGACAGGCTGATGAAACGCACCTTTAACCGCCCCATCCCCTCGGGAAAGGTCTCTCGTGCCGAAGCCGCTGTTTTTTTCGTGATCCTTAGCCTGGCGGGTTTTGTCCTCCTGGCAAACCTGAATTACAGGGCCCCCTTTATCCTGGGTGCTATCACCCTGTTGTGGTACAACCTGGTATACACCTGGCTGAAGCGAAAGACTGCCTTTGCGGTTGTACCCGGCTCCCTGGTGGGTGCACTGCCCCCCATCATAGGCTGGACAGCAGCAGGCGGCTACTGGCTTGACCCGCACATTATCCTGGTCGCCTTTTTCTTTTTCATCGGGCAGATCCCCCACTTCTGGCTCATTTTGCTCAGGCACGGCAACGATTACGAGAAGGCCGGCTTCCCCACCATTACCCGCCTTTTCAGCACCCGACAGATCGCCAACCTCACCCTCATCTGGGTAGCCGCTACTGCCATGGCGGCCATCCTGCCGGCCCTCTTCGGGGTGATCCGCTCACCCCTGTTGTCTATGCTCGTTTTCTCACTGGCCCTTGCACTGCTCTGGTCCTTCCGCAAATGGTACCGCACCACCGATAATCCCGATCCCCAACCCGCCTTCATCACCATCAACGGTTTCTTCCTTCTCATGATGCTGATATTCATTGCCGATGCCCTGATAAGATAGCCCCGCATCAGACCCCGACATCCCTTCGAACAACCAATCATCCTTTTCCTGGAAAGAGCAAGTCCTGGGATGCTTATTTTCAATTATATCCAATTCTGGGTTAGAACCCTTTTCTGCAGGGAAAGCAATGGCCAAATTGTAAATTTTCTTGAGGGTAATACCACAGACAGGGTTGAGTCGGGTTTTATACGGTTTAAAACGACTAAAACCCGACTGAACCCCGAGGATGGTTTGGAGATGATATTACATTGGGAAAGTCCTTAAGAAGGGTTGAGGGTGGCCCCTTTTTGCCTTTCCAACAAGGACCATTGCCTGAATCCCTTGCTATTTATTGATCAGGCTGATCAAAGCGATCATCAGGGCAAAGGTTGCTATGATCGGGGCCCGACTTCACGATCACGTTGTGAATGCCGGCGAATTCGCCCTCCATACTAGGTAAATACATCTTCGTTGATCCATTTAACCGTAGTGCCTGGGGTCACCTGTATCACCTTTGGATGGTAGGAATTGCCGATGATGCGTACAGTCACCACCTTGGTTTCCGGGCCATACACCACGGGCACATCTGCGTCGGGTGAGCCAATGCCAAAGGGGGTAATGATGCGCAGGAACTGTTCGACCATCCATCGGCCTGTCCGGCAGGGTTATTGCGGCCAATGTTCTCCTGGGCTGCTATGGTGGCTAACATTTCCTGCCCGCTGATTCTAAAACTGCCCCACGAACAAACGGTTTCAGGCCTCACAGGCATTGGCTGATTGATATATTCCAGGCTGAAATAAAAACAGGAAAAACAAAAAGGTATTTCTTCTTTAAGGCTGGAAAAGCGGTTTTCATAAGGATGTAGTTTTTGGGTTAAGAGACTGAACTGATTGCTTCTAATTTAAAGTTAATGATTTTTTTAATATTTATGCATTCTTTTACTTAATTACATTTTAATTTTTTACACGAAACTTTCAGCTGATTTTGCTTTGAAGGTTCCGCAAATACTATAATTCGCCCTATATTTACAAAAAAAATCCTGCCATGAAGAAATTGACTAAAATCAGTTTGTTTTCCAGCCTGCTGTTAACCAGCAGTTTATCGTTTGGACAGGCCGCGACCGAAGAAACGGGTACCATAGAAAAGATTCTGTCGTTCTGGCCTTTTGTGGTAATCCTGGTTTTGCTTTTACTGGCGGTGCTCTGGTATCAGAGCATCAAGACCATGCGTCGCCGGCGCAAAAGCGGACGAAAGGCGGCAGCCGGATTAAACCCTGTTACAACCCTTGGGTTTGTAACAGTATTTTTAGTCGTCCTGCTGGCCCTGCCCTGGTTTCTAAACAATATGGAAGACAAAGCCCCCACAGCGACTAAAACCACGGAGATTGCCCCGGAAAACCGCGTGGAAACTGTTTTTCTGATTGAGGGGATGACTTGCACCGGCTGCGAGAATGCTATCATCAACCGGGTGGCAGAGCTCGATGGTGTCCAGACAGTAAATGCTGACTGGCAGGCTGCGCAGACCCAGGTGGTGTATGACCAGACCAAAGTCACCGAAGACCTGATCGTTGGCGCCATTATGGCTGCGGGATATACCGTCACAGGTATACTGGAAGAATAGTATCCGGCAAGAAAATGCCAGTCTTTAAGGGCCAGTTAGTATGATGCTGCCTGGCTCGCGTGCAGGATTCAGCATCCGGGATTTCTGATTGTCACCGGCTGGGTTATCAACATGTTTTTTAGGTGATTGAAAAGCTTTTGCCAGGGGCACCATTTATGGTGCCCCTGGCATTTTTCTACCCCTCTCAATGCCAATTTCGGCCTGAAATCAACCTAAAGTTCGCAAATTATTGTTATCTTTACAATACCTCCTCGTACTTATAAAATATTAAAAAAAAGGTTTTCTGTCAAGGTTTATCATAAAATCATTTAAAACATACATCGCCATGCTCAAGAAATTTACCTTCCTGCTGTTTTTCCCGGTATTAACCCTCAATGCGCAATACAAGAGCGTACAATACAATTACGAAAAAAACTGGCTCGGCGAAAACCAACCCCTTCCGGCAGAAAGCCAATGGATGCTCAATGGTTCGATGCCTGCCAGCATCGACATGGTTGAAATGGAACTTTTCGGAAGCAATGACCTGGACAAGAAACCACTGTTTTCGTCCGATTACCGGAGTGCATCAGGGTTTCAGGAAAGGACATTTTCAATCCCGGTTAACTATATGCTCAGGGGCAATAAAGAATATACCATTCGCATCAATTATTTCAGGCCAGCGGCCCCTGCCGAGATTGAACAGTTAAAAGTCATGATCGGTGAGGCGGTTTCTTCCTATCTGATCATGTCAGTGCGCTCCGACCGCAACAGTATTTCTCTTTCTAAGCATCCACGCCTGATGCGTCAGGAACTGGATCAGATCGTGGTTAAGGTACTTGAATTATACAGAAACCGGACGGGCATTGATTTCCCGGGTTTTTCCGACCTGATATACAACAAACTCCAGCAAATTGACGACCTGAGCCTTGGCAAGGCCCGGTTCAACATACTGGGCAGTAAGGATACCAATGAACAGGACCTGAAGGTGGCTTTCTTTCAGCAAAACCTGGAAGAGCTCAAACAGATGTGTATGCAGGAGATAAACCAGTATTTGGGTTTTGAGTTCCTGGTGCTGGCTGATTCCCGGGTTATTCCAAACTATCCCACAGAAAAAACCCGGACAACGCTTCCCATCAACTTCGGCTACGGAGGCGTTTATAACACAGGCGGTTTTGAGGACCTTTCCTATGACAGTGCGCCTTATGCAGGCGTGTCCTTCCCATTGGGAAATCCTGCCCTTAACAGCAAATTCCGCAGCAACAGCTCCATTTCGGCGGGTATTTTCATCAACAATTTTGATTTTGGAGACGATGAGGAAATAACCGGTCCGCTGATCGGGAGGCCCATCTACTTGGCCTATGGCTATAAAACCGCCTATTTCCTCAGGCTGAATGCCGGAATGACCCTATTGCAAGATGAAAACAGCAACGACAACAGCAAAATTTACATCAGGCCTTTTGTGGGATTAAGCGTTGAACTAAACCTCTGGCTGGGTTTAAGCCGTTAATGTTAATTTTTCAGGCCCCTTGTACTGGATGTAAGTCAGATTGGGCCGTTGAAACAGATTTATTAACTGGCAAAAGATACCTGGAAATGAAAAAATATATCATCCTGCTAATCCTGATCTTTAGTATGGGTTCCCTGAGAGCCCAGACTGACATTTTTAACTGGAAATTGACGGCCGGGGGCGGATCCTTTGTTTATGAGGACCATTTCGGTTTTCCAGAAGACCTGAAACATGCTGTCTTTGGTCTGCACATTGAGCGGACACTGAATCGCAGTTTCAGCACAGGTCTCAGCCTTTTCACCGGGCGACCTATGGGCGGCATTCTGAAGAACACCGGATACGCTGGCCTTACGTTTGGCTTCAGGTGGGATAACGGCTGGCTGCTGGGTGAGCGCGTTTTCCTGGCGCCTTACCATTCCCTGGAGGCGGGCTACCTGACAGGAGAAAAACGTTCAGACGGGTCAGTCCATCACGACTTTGCAGCCGGAACCACCCATGGATTGAAGTTTCGCCTCAGTGACCGCTTGTCGGCACGACTGGGATTTGGGCTGTATTATCCATTAGATGAAAATCAGGATAGGAAATGGTCGGAGTTGATGTTTTACCATCAATGGAAGGCAGGCATCTCTTATTATTTCGGGGCACGCAAGATCAGGTACCGCGGACCAGTCTTCAATGCCGGGCAGATTTTCTCCGTTCAACGGGAGACCGTGACTCCGCCGGAATTAAGTCCTTTGACCGAGCAGGATAGCCTACCTCAACCCCTTGCCCAACCCAAGGTCATTGTGGAAGAGACAATCATTGTAATGGAGGAAGATAGCCTTCCGGAAGAACCCCGCATTCAAATATTGAAGACTGACTCCCTGCTACAGATTAGCGTTAAGGAAGGAGAGACCGTTATCATCAATATCTCACCAGAAATGTTCGGGAAACCTGCCGCAGAGAAAAACAAAGAGGAGGTTTTGGAGAAAGGCAGAAAACAAGAGGAGGCCGAAGAACCCCTGGAAGAACCCGAAACGGGCACTAAAGGGGAAGAGACCATTACAACCAAAACCGGAGAGGTTCAGGAAGAAATCATCTTAGAGCCTGTGGAAGAAACCACCGAAGAAGTCGAAGAAGAGGTCTCTGCTGAGACAGAAGAAGGGCTTTCAGAAGAAATCTCCGAAAAGGTCGCTGAAGGGAAAGCGGAAGAAGCATTACCGGAGGTCGCTGAACAAATTGAGGAAACGGAAAATGTGGAGGACTTTGAGGAGCTGGAAGAAACGGAAGCAGTCGTTGAAACTGTAATCGTTGAAGAGGAGGTTGAAGAAGAAGTACCTGAGACTATTGAAGAAACTGAGATTGAAACCAGCCCTGAAGAAACCACCGAAGAAGTTGAAGAAGAGCTCTTTGCTGAGACAGAAGAAGAGCTTTCAGAAGAAATTCCTGAAGAGGTCGCTGAAGAAAAAGCGGAAGAAACATTACCGGAGGTCGCTGAACAAATTGAGGAAACGGAACCGTTGGAGGCCGTTGAGGAATTGGAAGAAACGGAAGCAGTCGTTGAAACTGTAATGGTTGAAGAGAAGGTTGAAGAAGAGATCCCTGAGACTATTGAAGAAACTGAGGAAAAAGCCAGCCCTGAAGAAGCCATTGAAGAACAAGTCGTGAAAGAAGAGCAGGAAAAAAAGCAGGTCGAAACCCGGGCAAGATCGCTTAAGGCGCCGGAAACAACGCAGGTGGAAGAAGCGGTTACTGAGCCAGAACCCATTCCAGCAGAAATTTTACCCATAATGGTACCCGACTCCCTGGAATACAGGTATCCCATTGTGCTGACCTTCCCCTTCAATAGTGCCAGCCTTCAAGAGGGACACCAGGATGTTTTGCATCAGGTGGCCAAGGACCTGGAAGCCCATCCGGGCCTGTTGTGTAAAATCTCAGGCTTTGCCGATAAGAGCGGCGATACTATTTATAATATGATCTTGTCAGGTCAGCGGGCGGAGGCCATAATGGAATGTCTTGCCGGATTTGGCATTGACCCTGATCGCATCATCATCGAAGCTTTGGGCGACCGTTTTGCCTCTGAGGAGTTTAGTGAAGAAGAGCGGAAGGTAGAGATAAAAATCATTGCTTCCCCAGCGCCCGGCGAGCACCCCTAGGGTTATTGTACTATTTTCAGGACTTCCAGCGGGGTTTGATGACAAAACCTGCAAAGAGTGAAGCCACCACATAAAAGGGATACACCAGGGCCAGAGCCGGATACAGCCACATCAAGTCGCGCCTGCGATGGTAATCCGACAAACTGAAAAGCAAGGGGAAATCGACCAAAGCCTTGAATACCAGCAAAAGGAGTGCCCCCAGCAGGGCTTTCTGCGAAATGAAAGGACTAACCAGTATTCCCGCAAAAATTGTTAGGTTCATCAAAGCCACCACAAACCCCACCAGGAGGGTAAAGGCATCCCTGTAACTGCCCGTCTTCCCTGCCCAGCGGCCCCGCTGGCGAAGGAATTCTTTGACAGTGGATACAGCACGGGTGTAAACGATTGCCCCGTGGCTTTTCATGTAAGGGATCTTTGCCCCCGGGAGCTTTTTGAACTTATGCAGCAGGAACACATCATCGCCTGAAGCCAGGTGTTCATTCCCGCTATACCCGCCCACCTGCAAAAAAAGGTCCTTGCGAAATGCCAGGTTGGCGCCATTGCACATCACGGGCCTGCCGATGGCTGCTGCTCCGGCGGTGCTTCCTGCCAGGCTCATAAACTCAAGGGCCTGCATCTGCGAAAAGATGGTTTTACCGGGAGCCATTGCCACCGGACCGATTATCATTGCAGGCTGTTCCTGTTCAATAAAGCCGGCCAGGCTTTGCAGCCAATGGGTCCAAAGCAGGACATCCGCGTCGAGGGTGACGATCCAGTTGTTTTTTGCCATTTCAATCCCCAGGGCCAGGGCGTTTTTCTTTCCCGGTTTCGTAGTCAAATCTCTTGCCTTAATTAATCGGACGTTGGTGAAAAACCCAGAGGCAATTTTTCGCTCAACGATGGCGGCAGTGGCATCGGTGGAATGATCATCGACCACGATGACTTCATACCGGTTTTTAGGGTAGTGCTGATTGCGCAGCAGGATCAAAAGCTGCATGATGTGTTTTTGCTCGTTCCTGGCGGGGATAATGATCGAGAAAGGGGTTTCGCTGCTTTCTTTATACCAGAATATTGGCAGCCGCATCCAACCGGCAGTGAAGGCCACGATCAGGCCTGTATACAGGACGGCAATCAGAATAAAAATCAACGAAAGGGTCATCGGCTCAGGATTTTGCAATGGGCTTTAATTTTCCGCTGAGTGATAGCCCTGCGCCCAGCAGCCCGGGAAGGGCCAGGTTGAACAACCACAGCAAGAGTGTAGCCGAAACAATGGTCAATTCTATGGCAGGCAGTCCTGCCAGCTTAGGGCCCAGATAAATGTTAAAGACCAGCAAGGCCACCGAACCCCTGATGCCCGCTTCGGCAAGCCCTGAAACAGGAATGCCAACCATCACCAGGTAAATTATGCTCAGCACCATAAAGGTCTCGAAAAACATCAACTGAAGGCCCAGCAGCAAAAGCAGCAAATGAAACTGGGTGATGAATATGGCATAGCGCAACATGCTGAGTGAGAACAGCACCCCCATTTCCTTGCGGGTCAGGGTCATAAACACCTCGGTGATCTTCAACTTTTTGGGGAACCAGCTTCGTTGTTGCAGCCAGGCCAGGATCTTTTTGGCATACGTCACAAGAAGCATGGACAATATAAGGGCAATGCCCGTGAACAGCAGCAGTTGTCCTTCGCGTGATGCGCTGTATTCGCTGGCTTTCCCAATGATGGCCAGCGCGACACCCACATGCCCAAAAAGCAATGTAACCAGAAACTGGGTAAAGCTCCCGGCAGTGTTGATCACCATCCCCCGCAACTGGTTCTCGGGTTGAAGCACCACAACCCTGCCGGCAAACTCTCCTGCCCGGCGCGGGGTGATCATCCCCAGGCTGATGCCAAACAGCACCCCCGCATAAGCCCGCCTGAGACTCACGGTCTCAAACCGCTGGGCCAGCCTGCGCCATTTCATGGCTTCAAGCAGCCAGTTTAACAGGGTTAGTAAAAGAACTAAAACCACCAGCAAAAAGGATTGAAACGACCAGTCAAGCGATGCCTTCCAGAATGAGAGCTGCTCGGGAGGTATGTTAACAAGGGAATAAACAATATAAGCCAAAGCAGCCAATGGGACAACATAGCGAATGACCACCCAGAATATTTTACTTACTTTTGCCTTACCTCCCTGTGGGTGGTTACCTTCAAATAATTTCAGCATTGGAATACGATAGGATCATCATAGGCATTGACCCCGGCACCAACAATATGGGCGTGGGTGTGATTGGCATTAAAAAGAACAAGGCCGAGGTCATTGCAATGGATGTATTAAAATTGGATAAACTGGCAAATCATCCTTTAAAACTCAAAAAGATCTTTGAAACGGTACTTCGCAACATTGATCATTACCACCCTGATGAACTGGCCATTGAAGCGCCGTTTTTCGGCAAGAATGTCCAGTCGATGCTGAAACTAGGCCGGGCGCAGGGTGTGGCCATTGCTGCAGCCCTTCATCGAGATATTCCCGTCTTCGAATATTCTCCCCGCAAGGTCAAACAGTCCATCACCGGCAAGGGTAGCGCCTCAAAAGAACAGGTGGCAGCCATGATTCAGCGCATCCTTGCGATCAGCGAGCTTCCCCAGAACTTCGATACCACGGATGCCCTGGCGGTGGCCATGTGCCATTACTTTCAGAAAAAAAGCCCTGAGCAAACGGCCCCAACCACCCTCACTGGCTGGAAAGCCTTCATTGCCGAAAACCCTGGACGCGTCAGCAAATAAGGCCTACTCCAGGTGGGCAGCAATCCGTTCAGCGATCATTTTATATTCCTCGGGACCTAACTTCAGTTTGGGCTTACGGAAATCGATGTCGTAAATCCCGTTGATGGGCACCAGGTGGATATGAGCATGGGCCACCTCCAGGCCAATGACCGCCAGCCCGATCTTCTCGCACTGTATGCACTTCTTAAGGGATTTGGCCACCTTTTTGGCAAACAGGAACAAGCCCTGGTATTCCTCATCTTCAATATCGAAGATATAGTCGGTTTCCTTTTTGGGGATAACCAGCGTATGCCCTTTAGCCAGGGGATTGATGTCGAGGAAAGCCAGATAATGATCGTTTTCGGCCACCTTATAGCATGGGATCTCCCCGTTCACAATTTTAGTAAATATGGATGCCATGATCAGTTTGTTTTGGTTGAAATCAAAATTAATAAAAAATGCCGGATGGCTTGTTGATAAAACCATCCGGCACAATCTGGGCGTTTAATCGCTTTACCTTGAAATCTCCATGATCTCAAACGACAGGACACCGGCCGGCACCTGGATATCAACCAGTTCGCCCACCGATTTTCCAAGCAAGCCTTTGGCTACAGGCGAATTCACTGAGATCTTCCCGCTTTTCAGGTCTGCCTCATTTTCAGGTACCAGCGTATAAGAGGTCTCCGATTTATTTTTCAAGTTACGCAGTTTAACCTTGGTAAGGATGGATATCTTATTATCATCCAATTGACTTTCGTCTATCACCCGCGCATTGCTCAGGGTCTCTTCGAGCTTGGAGATACGAAGTTCGAGCATGCCCTGTGCATTCTTTGCAGCATCATACTCGGCATTTTCTGAAAGATCGCCTTTTTCGCGCGCTTCTGCAATTTGCTGCGAGATGGCCGGCCGCTCGACCGACTTTAACTTCTCCAATTCATCCCTTAGCTTCTGTAATCCTTCTTTGGTAAAATACTTCACTTCGTTCATTTCAATGCGTATTAATGATATTAAAAATGCTTTTGCATACAGTTTATGTATGGTTTAAGGGGACTTTAAAAAAACGTGGAATATCTTAACGATTGTTTTCCGGTCCCCCTTCCAGGCTTGTCTTTATATGGAAGACCGGCGTACTGGAGTTTAGGAAGACTTTGGGGAAATCAGACAAGAAAAGATTATTGAGATGGCCCGAACCCTTGTTGCCCAAAGGGTACAATCCGCCCCGGCCCTCCGGACCAGGACCAGCGTATGCACCAATATTTTTTTGCAACAGGTTCATTTTACCTTTTCTTCATCAAGCTATTTTTCTCGCCAGCAGGGCAAAAAAAAAACTGCTGGCAGCCAAAGTAACCTAAAACTGACAACACTTTCGTAATTGCCCTCATGCGGGGCCTTAACAGAAAAAACCCCCAACCGGGGCTGGGGAGAACTAGGATTTAAATACTTAGCAAATGTAAGTAATAAAACAATAATCTGCAAATAAAAATCAGGAATACTTTCTGTTGATGATCTCTGAAAAGATCACTGCTTTGCGGGCATCGAAATCAATGTCAGCAGCACGCAAGGCCTCAGCTTCCAGCATTTCTTCGGCGGCCTGCAAGCGGGCTTCTTCAGCTGCATTGGCACGGATCAAATCTTCAATCGTCTGGTCGCGAACTTCGGTAGAGAACTGGTATTCCTCAGGAACAGAACCAGGGGCCTTAATGGTTTGATAGACAGGCTCCTGGTAAGTACTGAGCTCTTCGGCCATTGATTCATATTCAGGCTCCTGGTTTTCAAAAACGGTTTCAGCAGGGGCCCTTTGGGCCACAGGCTCCGGAGCAGGCTCAGGCTTGGATGCTGGCTTTCCTCCAAACATTTCTTTCAGCGCTTCCTCCAGGTCAAATTCGCGTGGAGGGCTTGCCTGCTGCGGACGAGATGCAGGAGTGGGTTTGGCAGGCGCCTGGTTTTTTGATTTTCTTTTCATGATGCTGACAACCAGCCAGGCAATGACTAGAATGATATATACAAAATCTTCCATAACCTATTATGTTTTACCTTCTTTTTTTAAACCACCGTTTATAAAAGGGGTCTCTTTTTTTGGGTTTCAGCCATTGTTCGCTTCTTTTCCGGTTGGCCTTCATCCGGTCCCGGGTATCGGGCGTTTGAAGGCTTAAATGGCGATCGAGCCCTGTCTCGTATGCCTGCATGGCCTCACGGTCCCTTTGTTTTTCGACCTTCTCTGCCTTACGCTCGGCACGGATCGCCTGCCGGTTTGATTGGCACCCAAACAAAGGAAGGAAAAAAATCAAAAGATATACAAAAATCCGCATAATAATTAAAAAAACTGATTTTCAGTAAGCTAACGAAACCAGAGGCCCTATTATTTTAACAAAAATACCATTTTATTGGTAATTTTGCATGGAAACGGGAAACAAACCCGTAACCTTGCCGTTTTTTAACCAAACCGGAATCCGCAAGGGGTTTAATTCCACTTTCAAAAACCGGATGCTCAGAAACCTGTTATTATTGACCTTGTTCAGCACCCTGCTTTTCCTTCCCATATCGTGCGGGAAGGAAGATCACCCCGTTCCGGATTACAGGGTTGAATTTACCATTAACCTGGATTCTACCCAATATATTGAGTTGAACGGTATCGGTGGCTGGGCCTTCTTTAGCGGTGGGTATAAGGGCATTATCATTTATCGCTGGAGCATTGATGAATTCACGGCTTTCGACCGGGCCTGCCCCTTCCATCCCTTCGACCCCTGCGGCATTGTTACGGTGGAAGACCCGCCACTTGCTAAATGCGATTGCTGCGGATCACAATACCTCCTCATTGACGGCTCTGTGGTAGAAGGGCCCTCAACCTTTCCCCTCAAGCAATATCGCACCTATTACAATCCCCCCTACCTGCAGGTGACAAACTGGTAGAAACCTCAACAGTGCTCACTTTTTGCATTTTAAATATCTGACTGTCCTCATTTTTACTTTTCCTCTGGCGTTTACCCAAAGTAATCGGCAAATACTTTTTTTATGGTCAAAACCGGTCAATTCTCCCTGATTTTTCCAACTTCAGTCATAGTTAATACGGAGTTTATACGGTTTAAACCGTATAAACTCCGTATTAACTCCGTATTAACTATGAGCCAGGCCAGGCCATATAAAGAAAAATCCCGGATACGAAGCCTCTTTCGGCTCACATCCGGGACCTTTTAAAGTTCCGTTTGAAGAGACCCCTGGATTTCCTACTTTCAGGAATTAAAGGCAGGGGGGCTTCTAAGGGATATTAGTAGCGGTAATGATCGGGCTTGAAGGGACCCTGTAATTTTACGCCCAGGTATTCAGCCTGTTCCTTCGACATTTTGGTAAGTTTTACGCCGATTTTTTCAAGGTGCAGGCGTGCCACTTCTTCGTCGAGGTATTTAGGCAGGCGATAAACATCAATCTTATAATCGTTTTTCCAGAGGTCCATCTGTGCCAGCACCTGGTTGGTAAAGCTGTTGCTCATCACGAAAGAGGGATGGCCAGTGGCGCAACCCAGGTTCACAAGGCGTCCTTCAGCCAGCATGAAGATCTCGTGCCCGTCGGGGAAGATGTACTTATCGACCTGGGGCTTGATGTTCACCTTTTTGATGCCAGGGAGTGCGTCAAGTTTATCGACCTGTATTTCGTTGTCGAAATGACCGATGTTGCAAACGATGGCCTGGTCTTTCATGCTGGCCATATGTTCAACGGTGATCACATCCCTGTTCCCGGTGGCGGTCACAAAGATATTGCCTTCTTCTAGGGCATCCTCAACGGTTTTCACTTCAAAGCCTTCCATGGCGGCCTGCAGGGCACAAATAGGATCAATTTCGGTAACGATCACCCGTGCGCCATAGCCTCGCATGCTTTTGGCGGAGCCTTTGCCCACGTCGCCATAGCCGCAAACGACGACCACTTTGCCGGCTATCATCACATCGGTAGCCCGCTTGATGCCATCGGCAAGGGATTCGCGGCAGCCATACAAGTTGTCGAATTTCGATTTGGTAACCGAATCATTCACATTAACGGCGGGGAACAGTAGTTCACCGGTTTCCATCATCTGGTAAAGGCGGTGTACACCCGTGGTGGTCTCTTCAGAGACACCCTTGATCTCGCCGGCGGTACGGTGCCATTTCTGGGGATCTTCGGCCAGGGTGTCCTTCAGGAGCTGGAGGATGGCAGCCTCTTCACGGCTGGATGGTTCGACATTAAGCGTCGAGGGGTCTTTCTCGGCCTGGAAGCCTTTATGTACCAGCAGGGTGGCATCGCCCCCATCATCAACGATGAGGTTGGGGCCTTTCCCATCGGGGAAGCTCAGGGCTTGTTTGGTACACCACCAGTATTCCTCGAGGGTTTCACCCTTCCAGGCAAACACCGGGATGCCTGCGGCAGCTACAGCGGCAGCAGCGTGATCCTGGGTTGAGAAAATGTTACAGCTAGCCCAGCGTACATCGGCGCCCAGGGCAACCAGCGTCTCAATCAAAACGGCGGTCTGAATGGTCATATGCAGCGAGCCGGTGATGCGCGCACCCTTGAGGGGTTGCTCCTTTCCGTATTTCTCGCGCAATGACATCAGGCCCGGCATCTCCTTTTCGGCAATTTCTATCTCTTTGCGGCCAAAGTCAGCCAGGGCAATATCTTTAACCTTGTATTTTAAAGCTTTTTCAGTAATCAGATTTTCCATTTATTTTTTACCTTTGATTTTTGTTTTGCAAAGATAATACATTCCCGCAGAAGGGAAACAGATAATGAAGTATTGGCAGGAACACAAGCCAGGATGCCGATGGTTCCCCGGAAAATGGTTCCCGATATACTTTTTTTTATGAAACCTTTTTCCAGGTTTTTAATACATACCAAATGAGTCTCTTCCTGAAAAAAAAACTTGAAGATGCCGCCCTTGGGGTCTGGGAGATCAGTGAGACGGTGGAAGAACTTTGGAAAAGCGTAAATCTCTCCGAGCAGGAACTCAAATATTACTCATATTTACGATCGGATACGCGCAGGCAGCACTGGCTCAGCTACAGGCTGATCCTGCCCCACCTGATCAGGCCGGGCGAACTGACAGGGATTGAATACGACAAAGATGGCAAGCCTTATCTGAACAACGGGGTAAGGCACATTTCCGTCACCCATTCAGGCAAATTTTCGGCCTTAATCGCCAGCGGGAGTAAAAACGTGGGCATCGACATTGAGCAAATGAGCCCCAAGATATTTAAGGTAGCTCATAAGTTCTTGAACGATTGTGAATTGCGTATTGTTTTCTCCTCACACGCCATGGAAGGTTTGTATGTGATCTGGGCTGCCAAGGAAGCCTTATTTAAATTACACGGGCGACGCGACTTGCAGTTCAGGGAACATATCCGTATCTTTCCATTTGAATTTGAAGGACAGGGGGCCATCCGGGGAGAGATCACCGGAAAAGAGGGCACCCAGGTTTATGATGTCGCTTATCAGACACTTGAAGATTATATTCTTGTTTATGCGGTCGACCGTTAGGCTGGCCATTTCAAAATGATCATGCACATATTAGAAAACATAGAAGAAAAAACCAGGCAAAAGAAGAAGCAATTAGCCATTCTGGTAGATCCTGACAAGAGCACGCGATCGAGCCTGGAAGAGATATCAGGGTTGGCCTGCAAATCGGGCGTTGATTATATTTTCATTGGCGGCAGCCTGCTGACGCGCGACAACCTTACCTTTTGCATTGAAGAGGTAAAAAAACAATGTGAGCTTCCCTTGGTGCTTTTCCCGGGTTCTGTTTTTCAAATCGATGAAAAAGCCGATGCCTTGCTGCTGCTGTCGCTGATTTCGGGCAGAAATCCCGATATGCTGATCGGCAACCATGTCGTGGCGGCTTCAATGATCCGCCAGAGCGGCCTGGAGATCATCCCTACGGGCTATATGCTGGTGGAAAGCGGGAAGATCACCTCAGTACAATACATGAGCAATACCATGCCCATTCCATTCGATAAAACGGATATCGCTGTTTCGACAGCCATGGCAGGGACCATGCTTGGATTAAGGGTTATTTTTATGGATGCGGGCAGCGGAGCCTTGCATCCGGTTCCAATGGATATGGTAATGACTGTGAGGGGAAGCATTGCTGTGCCCCTTATCGTGGGGGGTGGTATCCGAACGGCAGAGACGGCTTATGAGACTTGGGAGGCTGGTGCAGATATCATCACCATTGGCAATGCAGCAGAAACCCACCCAGAAATTATCCTTGAGGTTTCACAGGCGAAACAGGAACTGAATGCCATAAACCGCGAAAAAAATATTAAATTCGTGTAAGCAATTTAGAAAAATAAACAATTGTGATATGAGCTATGATTTGATCGTGCTGGGCAGTGGGCCCGGAGGATATGTTGCGGCCATCAGGGCATCGCAGCTGGGGCTGAAAGTAGGCGTTGTTGAAAAATCGGAATTGGGTGGGGTTTGCCTCAACTGGGGCTGTATCCCTACCAAGGCCCTGTTGAAAAGCGCTCAGGTATTCGATTACCTGAACCACGCCGGAGATTATGGCATCAAGTTGGATGGCCAAGCCAAGGCCGACCTCCCTTCCATGGTAAAAAGAAGCCGCGAGGTGGCAGAAGGTATGAGCAAAGGGGTTCAATTCCTGTTCAAGAAGAACAAGATTGATCTGATCCAGGGATTCGGCAAAGTCGTGCCTGGTAAAAAGCTGGAAGTCAAGGCCGAGGATGGAAAAACGACTACCTATGAAGCCAAAAATATCATCATTGCAACGGGGGCAAAAAGCCGCCAGCTTCCCAATCTGCCCATTGACGGGAAGAAGATCATTGGTTACCGTGAAGCCATGGTGCTTGACAAACAGCCCGAGAGTATGGTTGTGGTTGGCTCAGGCGCCATTGGTACAGAATTTGCCTATTTTTATAACACCATCGGCACACAGGTAACCCTTATTGAATACTTGCCGAATATTGTACCCCTGGAGGATGAAGAAGTTTCCAAGCAACTGGAACGCTCGTTCAAAAAATCGAAAATGAAGGTGATGACCTCCAGTGAGGTCAAATCGGTGGATACCAGCGGAAAAAAATGCAAAGTCCTGGTAAAGACCAAGAAAGGCGAAGAAACCATTGAAGCTGACATAGTGCTTTCAGCCGTTGGCATTTCCACCAACATAGAAGGTATTGGACTTGAAGAAACCGGGATCAAGACAGAGAAGGGAAAGATCCTGGTAGATGAATATTACCGGACCAATGTTGAAGGTTATTATGCCATTGGGGATGTGGTTCCCGGGCAGGCCCTGGCACATGTAGCATCAGCGGAAGGAATCATATGTGTGGAAAAGATGGCAGGTCACGATCCTGAGCCGATGGATTACAACAACATTCCAGGCTGCACCTACAGTGTTCCTGAGGTGGCTTCCGTGGGCTACACCGAAGCTGCTGCCAAAGAGGCCGGCTATGAGCTTAAGGTAGGCAAGTTCCCTTTCACTGCCTCGGGAAAGGCCAGTGCAGCAGGGAGTAAGGAAGGCTTTGTCAAGGTCATCTTCGATGCCAAATACGGTGAGTTACTGGGCGTGCATATGATAGGTGCCAATGTCACGGAAATGATTGCCGAAGCAGTTGTTGCACGCAAACTTGAAACGACTGCCCACGAGATCATCAAAGCGGTGCACCCCCACCCGACGATGTCGGAAGCCATCATGGAGGCCGCAGCGGCTGCTTATGATGAAGTTATACACATTTAAAGATTCAGGGAACACCTATTTTCTGACGAAATAACAATGATGAAAAAGCACAGCAAGGCCATGACTTCCTGCCGTGCTTTTTCTGTTTTATGAAACAGGCACCATGTGTGGCATAGCAGGTATTTTCTTTTTCAATGATTTTGCGCGGAGCAAGCCCAACGGGATGGTCCAGGCCCTGGAGCGGTTACATCTGCGGGGACCTGATAGCCGGGGCACCTATGCAGAGGGGAATGTGTGCCTGGGGCATACCCGTTTATCCATTATAGATACCACAGCCGCAGCCAACCAGCCTTTCAGTGATCCTTCGGGACGTTATACCCTGGTGTTTAACGGCGAGATTTATAATTTCCGTGCCCTGAAAGAGCAGCTGAAGCAAAAAAACATCAATTTCCGTTCGGAAAGCGACACCGAAGTGTTGCTTTTCTGGCTCATTGAAAAAGGGGCGGATGGGTTGAAGGACTTAAATGGGTTTTTTTCCTTTGGTTTTTACGACAGGCAGGAAGAGACACTTTTGGTGGCGCGCGACCGCTATGGGATAAAACCCCTGTTCTTTCATCAAAACGGGGAAAAGTTCCTTTTTGCTTCCGAGATGAAAGCCCTGCTCGCCATGGGAATACCAAAAATAATTGACAAAGCTTCACTTTCGGCTTACCTGCATTTAAATTACATACCGGGACCCTGGACTATTTTTGACAATGTCTTCAAACTCATGTCCGGGCATTACATAAAGTTAAGCCACAAAGGGATTGAAGAAAAAGAATATTACACGCTCCTGCCAAACCCCCTTGATCCTGAGAAAATCTCGTATGATAAAGCAAAGCAGACCTTACGGGAGAAATTAGCAGTAGCGGTCAGGAAACGCTTGGTGGCAGATGTCCCACTGGGTGCCTTTCTTAGCGGGGGCATTGACAGCAGCATTATTACCGCGCTTGCAGCCAAAGAGGTCAAAGGGCTGAATACCTTCTCCATAGGTTTCCGTGATGAGCCCTTGTTTGATGAAACCCATTATGCACGGGCCGTAGCAAAGATGCACGGAACAAATCATACGGAGTTCAGGCTTACCACAGATGATTTGCTGGGAAGTATTTTCGAAGTCCTGGATTATACCGATGAGCCCTTCGCTGATTCTTCGGCCCTTGCGGTATATATTCTAAGCCGTGAAACCCGGAAGAAGGTGACCGTAGCCTTGTCCGGCGATGGAGCTGATGAATTGTTTGCAGGCTATAACAAACACCGTGCAGAATGGAAGACACTGAACCCGAGTCTTCCTGAAAAGATGCTTTTGCCCTTGCACCCGCTTCTTTCGCGTCTGCCCCAGTCGAGAAACAGCTTCCTCCTGAATAAATTCAGACAACTCAACCGATTTACCAGCGGCATGAAGCTTCCGGCAACGGAAAGATACTGGCAGTGGGCAGGTTTCACACGGACCGTTGAGGTTTCAAAAATCTTTCTTATGGAAGGAGACACCACAATATTGGAAAAACGCAAGGAGCAGTGGTTAAAAAACCTTTCGCAGGGAGGTACCATCACCGGGGTCTTGCAGACCGACACCCAGCTTGTACTGCCTTACGATATGCTTACGAAGGTAGATATGATGTCGATGGCCAATTCCCTGGAAGTGCGGGTCCCTTTTCTGGATCACGAGTTTGTGGACTTTGTGTTTTCCCTGCCGGAAGCCTACAAGATAGACAGGAATGCCCGGAAAAAGATCCTTCGTGAGGCATTCAGGGATGAGTTGCCGCCAGAATTATTCAATCGGAATAAGCAGGGTTTTGAAGTACCCTTGCTTCGCTGGTTTCGCAATGAATTGAAAAGTCTGATCGAGGACGACCTGCTGGCTGAGCCACTGATTATCGAGCAGGGTATTTTCAACCTTCAGGAGGTTCAGCGCCTGATTCAGCAACTGAATTCAAGGAATCCGGGGGACGCTCCTGCAAGGCTATGGGGTTTACTGGTTTTTCAATACTGGTGGAAAAAGAATATGATCTAGATAAGTTTTTTTAATGGTTTAATCAAAATTTATTGTATTTTTGGCACATATATTTGCATAGATGATCAGGGTACTCCGGATACTTAACCGCTTCAACCTGGGTGGCCCCACCTACAACGCCGCCTACCTGACGCGATACCTTCCCGCTGAATTTGAGACCCTGCTTGTGGGAGGCAAAAACGACCCTTCGGAAAAGAATTCAGAATTTATCCCAAACCAGCTTGGCGTTACCCCTGTGATCGTCGAAACCATGCGCCGCAGTTTATCTCCGACACAGGACCTATCCGCCTTTCGCCAGATCAGAAAGATCATTCGGGAATACAAACCCCACATTGTTCATACGCATGCTTCAAAAGCAGGGGCGCTGGGACGCCTGGCAGCCAGAGCAGAAAAAGTGCCGGTAATCGTTCACACTTTTCACGGGCATGTTTTTGATGCTTATTTCAGCCACCTGAAAGCCGGTTTTTACAAAAACATCGAACGGTATCTTGCCGGGGTCAGCACAGGGATCATTGCCATCAGTGATATTCAGAAATATGACCTTAGCATTAAATACAGGATGTGTCCTGAAGAAAAAATCAGGGTCATTCCCCTGGGCTTTGACCTTTCACGGTTTCGCGAAGATCAGGAAAGAAAACGGATAGCTTTTCGTGAAAAATACCAGATAAAAGAAGATGAATTAGCCATAGGCATTGTAGGCAGGCTGGTACCTATTAAAAACCACAATTTGTTTCTGGAAGCCCTTCATATCTTAAGGCAAAAGAGCCAGGCCAAAATCAGGGCATTTATCATTGGCGATGGGGAGTCACGACAATCAATAGAAACGAAGGCCCGGCATTTGAATTTTGGTTTTGTGGATTGGCAAAAAAATCGGCGAACTGCTTTTCTGACTTTCACCGGATGGATCACAGAAATGGGTCAGGTGAATGCCGGGATGGACATCATTGCCCTCTGTTCGCTGAACGAAGGCACGCCTGTGAGCCTCATTGAGGCCCAGGCTGCCGGTAAACCCATTGTATCAACCAATGTGGGAGGGATTGGGAACATTGTTCTCCCTGGCGAAACAGCCTTGCTAACTAAAAGTTTTGATCCGGAGGAGTTTGCATCCCAGTTGTTATTGCTTGTGGAAAATGAAGCCCTCAGGGAGAAAATGGGCAGGGGTGGTTGGGAATTGGTGAGCCATAAGTTTCATTACCAGCGCCTGGTAAATGATACGGTTGAATATTACTATGAATTGCTTTCCGGAAAAGGAATAAAACCATAATAAGCGATACCATGAGTAATTATTTTATTCAAACTGACCACGCTTTTTTATAAATTTGTCCTTCTAATCGAAAAAACCCTCATGAAGAATCACTTTTTCCCCTTATTGTTTGTGCTGGTTTTCTCTTCGTGCAGTGTACTCAATCCCGAACAAATGTTACGAACGCCCCGGGATTATGAATACTCGGACCTGAATGACTTGTTGATAACCGATCAATACCGCCTTGCTCCCAATGATGAGATCAGTTTTCAGTTGTTTACCAATGACGGAGAACGCTTAATTGACCCCGTGACCATGCTGTCGAATCAAAACTTAAGACAGCAGCAACTAACCTACCGTGTTGAATATGACGGGACCATTAAGCTACCTGTTTTGGGCCGCACAACAGTTTCAGGGCTGACCACGCGTGAGGCAGAAGCCATGCTTGAGAATGCTTTCACAGAATTTTATAACAATCCCTTTGTGCAACTCCGGGTAGTCAACAACCGGGTCATAATTTTCCCCGGGGGGAGAGGAGGCACTTCCCGCGTTTTATACCTGGAAAACCCCAACACGACCCTTTTTGAAGCTCTTGCACAATCGGGTGGTATTGCCGACGGGAAATCCTCCAGGGTAAAGCTAATCAGGGGCGGCCCAGAAAACCCAAGGGTTTACCTGGTAAACCTTTCAACCATAGATGGGGTGAAGAATGCAAATTTAGTCCTCCAGGCCAACGATATCATTTACGTTGAGCCCCGCGAAAGGGTGCCCCAGCGTATCCTGGAGAATGTGACCCCATATCTCTCACTTATAACAACCGCACTATTGGTTTATTCCCTGTTCACCAATTAAACAATGGCTGGAGAACCTTTAAAAAAAATATCCGTTCTTAACGATGAGCTTGATGTAAAACTGTTTCTTTACATTGCTAAGCGAAACATTCTATTCCCCCTTGCCTTTATTGCCCTGGCCATTGGGGGGTCTTGGTTATACCTGCGCTATACGCCTCCCGTTTATCAAACCTCAGCTATTTTGCAACTGGGCGGACAGAACCAGACCAGCAGCATCCTTTCAACGGTAAACATTTACGAGGATGACATGGCCAAGCAAATCGAGCTAATTCGGTCTTCGGTTTTTCAACACAGGGCATTATCCCAACTGCCACTCGACGTAAGTTATTTCACAAAAGGCAGAGTGCTCAATTTCGAGCTTTACAAAAATGCCCCATTTCGTGTAGAAGCAAAGGTGAAGAACGGGTCATTATACGGGATCCCCATCAACATTGATTTTGTGGATCAGGAAAAAGTGGTGATCAATTACGAAATCAACGGTAAGGGTCCTCAGCGGCAAGAGTTTCAGTCTGGCCGGAGCATTTCCCTGGCCGATCTCGACATCAAGGTTGAAGTAGACAACCCCCGTATTTTCCAGGAGCAGCAAAGCGTTTTCACCAGGAACCCCTATTTCTTCGTGCTGAACAACCCGGAAACCGCAATCTCAAAATTCTCGCCGGACATCAAAATTAATGTCCTGAATGCTGCAGCTCGCACCATTTTGATCAGCCATACGGGAACAAACCCCCAGAAAGCTTCGGATATTGTGAATGCCATGGCTGAGGAATTCAATGTATTTGACCTGGAAAAGAAGGCGGAAAGTGCCAACAATATTCTTGAATTCATTGACCGTCAGCTAGACCTTGTTTTTGATGAGCTGGCCGGTTCAGAAATGGATCTGGATAGTTTCAAGAAGGAGCACAACATAGACGAGGCAACCATTACACCCTTGCCTGCCATTCACTCGCGCATTGGCGATTATGAGAACCAGATCGTCATGCTTGAAATGGAGGACAGGATCTATTCGGAGATAGAAAAAAGCCTCAACTCCGATGAGGACATTGACATTTATAAACTGATTGCTTTTCTTTCGGGCAGCGAATTCAGAGGCACTATTTCCAACCTGCTTCAGGCCTTGCAGGAACAACTGATGGAACGTGAAAAGTTATTGTATGAGGTGACCCCAAACAGCCGTCAGATAGAAGCCCTTGACTACCAGATAGGCATACAGAAACGAATGCTCATTGAGAGCATTGCGGCCTTGAAAAATAATATCCGTTCAAGAATAGAAGAGCTGGAGCAAAAAATCAATGATTTTGAATCGGTGCTCACTAACCGCGCCTCCCGGTACAATATGATTGAATTTAGCAGACTGCAGCGCGTATACAGCATTAACGAACGGTTCTACAATCAGCTTGTTGAAAAGAAAGCAGAATACTCCATCTCGAGGGCAGGTTTTGTTTCACAGAGCATCATCCTGGAACGTTCAAAGACTCCAACAAAACCCATATCGCCCATTGCCAGAAACGTTTACTTAAGCAGTTTGCTGGCAGCTATCTTCCTGGGGGCAGGGATTATCCTTTTGAAATACCTTTTCTATAACGAAATTCCATCGCTTCACGATATTCTGAAATATACTAATTCACCTGTCCTGGGGGTTATTCCCAAATACAAGAGTGAGATTCCCCCGAACCAGTTGCTGGTATTAAAAAAACCAAAATCGCTCATTTCCGAATCCCTGCGATCAATCCGGACCAATCTGCAGTTTATCAACAATGAACCCGGCAGCAAACTGGTAGCGGTCACCTCTACCATATCGGGTGAAGGAAAGACCTTTTTTGCCATGAACCTGGCGGGGATACTCGCCTTCAGCGACAAAAGGGTCATCGTGATTGACCTCGACATGCGTAAGCCCAAGATTCACCTTGGATTTAACACCGAAAACGTCAAAGGGGTCAGCACCATCCTTTCGGGAATTGACGAAATTGAGGATTGCATCAAACCCTCGCGGGTGAAGAACCTAGACTTTATCACGGCAGGACCGGTTCCGCCCAACCCATCCGAGCTTATCCTTACCCCAAAGATGGATCAGCTGGTGGCCTATCTTAAATCGAAATACGATTACGTCATTATTGACAACCCGCCGGTGGGTATCGTTACGGACGGTATGAAGAGCGTCCTGATGGCCGAGTATCCTGTATATATTTTCAAGGCCAATTACTCAAAACGGATCTTTATCCAGAACGTCAACCGCCTGGTATCGGAAAGCAACATTACCAATTTATCTATTGTTTTAAATGCGGTCGACAGGGAATACTCAAGTTACGGTTACGATAAGGGCTATGCCTATGGGTATTATGGTGGATACGGTTATGGCTACTATGAAGAATCGATGACCTCCAGCTCAAAAGGAGCTTCAATTTTTAAACGGATCAGAAAGAGAATAAAAAAATTATTCAAATAATGCATATTGAGGAAACGCCCTTCCGTGGTTTGTTAGTCATTCAGCCTAAAGTTTTTGGCGATGAGAGGGGTTATTTTTTTGAATCCTGGAATGAAGAAAGCTTTCAAAAGGCAGGCCTGGACGTGGCCTTTTCCCAAGACAACCAGTCTTCTTCTCAAAAAGGAGTAATCAGGGGCTTGCATTTTCAGGTACCCCCCTTTGAGCAAGGGAAACTGGTAAGGACCGTCCGCGGAGCAGTCATTGATGTTGTTGTGGATCTAAGAAAGGATGAGCCCACCTTTGGACAACATTTTAAACTAAGACTGGATGACCGCATGCATACCATGCTCTATATCCCCGCAGGTTTTGCCCATGGTTTTGTTTCCCTTGAAGAAAACACCATTTTCGTTTATAAATGCACCAAGGTATACAATAAGGAATGTGATAGCGCTTTGCGCTGGGATGACCCTGACCTGGGCATCGACTGGGATGTTGACACCCCTATCCTTTCCGATAAAGATCGGCAGGCTGGTTTTTTAAAAGATTTTGTGAGTCCCTTTTAATCTTGGAAAACCCAGAAGATAGATGAGCATTTACCTCGCCTTAATTTATTCAGTTTTTTTTGTGGCTGCCCTGGTATTTTCCCTGGTCATCAACGGCTTACTGCTAAAGTTCTCAAAAACCCTGGGCATCAGGAACAACCAGGAAACCATTATTCGCTGGAACTCTAAAGCAAAACCAGCCCTCGGTGGAATTTCCTTTTTTATTATTTTCCTTTTTTCCCTGATTAGCCTTTCACTGCTAAAAAATGATGCCAATGACTTTTCCAACCTAGGAACTTTTGGGCTGTTAGCAGCTGTTTCGCTTGGATTTCTTGTTGGCCTTTACGATGATGCCTATAACACTCACCCCTGGCTGAAATTTGCCGGGCAGCTGATGTGTGGTGTTTTGCTAATATTATCCGGCACCAATATCCAATTTTTTGGAAACGAATGGCTGAACTACCTGCTGACCCTCTTCTGGGTAGTGGGAATAATGAATTCCATAAATATGCTGGACAATATGGATGGAATTACTACTGTGGTTTCAATAAGCATTTTACTGGCTATTTTGGGCATTGTTTTGATGGGGCATGATTTTTCCAATCCCGTGATCATCATTTTGATCGGAGGCCTGGCGTCTCTGATTGGGTTCCTATATTACAACTGGAACCCTTCCAGAATGTATATGGGAGATACCGGGAGCCAGTTTCTGGGCATTTTACTTGCAGGTCTGGGGATTCTCTATTTTTGGAATGCTGTCGGTAGTGGAGATGAAGTAAGCCGGATGCCAAGGGTCATTATGGTAGCCATGGCCTTTGCCCTACCACTGATCGATACCACGACTGTTTTTTACAAAAGGATTTCGAAAGGGGGGAATCCTTTTGTGGGAGGAAAGGACCATACCACCCACCACCTCTCCTATCTGGGATTAAGCGACCGAAGAGTCGCCATCTTTTTCCTGGTTTTTTCCTTGATCTCAACAGTCCTTACCATTCTCATCAACCGCCTTGCACCTAAGTGGGAGCCTGTCTACTCCTACCTTTTTATCGCTTATCTTTCGGCCTTGTTTCTTTTTCTTTTTATTGTTGCCCTAAGGCCTCCGCCCGAACTTCCTAAAAGCTAACCCCAAACAATAGCTGGAATCCAGTCTCCTTATTTTCGGGCAGGTAATACATCCTGCCCCCCAGGTCAATGGGGCTGATAAACCGGAAGAAATGCATATTTCCGGTAAGTTCAACGCCCATTGAATTGAGGACATCTTTATTCACGTAGGAAGGACCCTCTTCAGGTTGAATCATCGTTTCTATATAGGCCCGGTCGATGAATAGATTGGCACTAATCCTTTTCAGATAGACAATGTAAGGAATGCTCAAATCGGGATACAAAATGGGGAAGGCATAATCAGCTGAAAACACGGCAACCTGATCATCGCGATGCCCGGTAATCCCCCTGGGGTAATTTATAAGATTGGAAAAACGGTAGTTTATGGTTTGCTCCACAGGGGTCCCTGAGATATGTTCCTGCCATCCTGCCGAAAGCCTCAAGGAATGATGACGAAGAATTCCCGGGAAGAACCCTGTAACTCTTGCGGAGAAAACACTGCCCATATCAGCTCCTGAAAATGGAGTGTGCCGGTAATTGACATCAACGACCTGGGCCCAACGAGGCCTGATATCCCTTTGTACAGATCTTTGCTGACGATAGGCATAGAAGCGATACTCCATCGACCGCATATTATTCCTCCGGAAAAAGTCCGGGCTGCTATTGGTTGCGCCCACCTGGGTAAAAGCCATTCTGACCAGCGGGCTGACCCCATAATACCATTCATAATGTCGGAAAGACAAGGGAAGGCTCAGGCCCACCTTCAAAGCATTCTCCCGATAGTGAAAAGGAATCATATCGTTTCCCTGTTGGTACTGTGCACGCCTTAAACCTGTCCCTGCGAAAAAGTTCAGAACCGGATACCAGCCCTCGTAACTGTAGTTGATAGAATAGGTCCCTACCTCTTCATTCAGGTCATAATCATATCCTAAAACGGCAACCGAAGTGCTGAGTACATCCTGGAAATAGAGTGCTGCTCCGGGTTTCACATCCAGGTTTCCGGCATCGATGTATGCGGGCGACCACGAATGCAGGTTGAAAAGGTTCGGGAATTTATAATACGGTTTTATTTCCCTTTCATTTCTTGGAATATGGCTTTGAGTCACCAGGGCACCTTCCTGATCTCTGAGGGCAGCGTGGAATTTCAGGGAGTGATCAACAACTTTTTCCAAAGAATGAAAAGCTTCAGCGGTCATCTCTTCCCTTTTGGCAACCACATAACCACCAGCTGTGTATTCTGACCAGAAAAGGTTAGGTATGCCGGGCTGAAGTACTGCATCCCTTGCGCCGTACTTTGAAGAAACTACCTGGCCAACGGTGCCGGTTTCTGGATTTAAGAGGAAAATCCCTTCAAGTCCAGAAAAGGCCCCGTTAAACAGGATCTCACCTTTTTCAGTAAAGGAAGGTCTTGAAATCTCAGTATATCCAGCGTGAAAAACTGTGAAGAAGTCACCGGTATACATATCCCCGGCAACAATCCTTTTCCCGGATTCATCCAGGGCAATGGCCAGCAAGGTACGGTTATCAGGGTGCCAGGCAGGGGTCATTAAAAAATCATTGGCAGGGGTTGTCAAGCGGCTAATCTCTTGGCCGCTTGCAGCATCAAGGACCACCAATGCATATTCATTCTTATCGGTAACCTCTGCAACGGCAATCTTTGTTCCATCAAAAGAAATGGCAGGTGCAAAGAAACGCGTCCTGCGGGTTAATCTGCTGTGCTTCAGTGTTTCAAGATCGTAACAATGCACCTCCGACCAGGAACGGTGTTCCCATCGGGGATCTGTGCGTTGCTCACTCCATACGATTTTACCGCTCCCTGCTGAAAAGCCATGGGCATTGATCAATCCGGGTGAAAACAGGACTTCTTCCTCACCCTCACGACCAATGGAAATAACCTGGGGTATCTTCTCAAAACCTGTCTTCAGTGCAACGAGAAGGGTGTCATTGACAAAGGAAGGATAACGGTAATCGGCATAAAGCTTATTGGGTGGACTGATGATTTCCAGAGGCGTCACTTCATTGCGCCGGTCCTGAACCCTCCATGCCGAATCCAGCGCCTCAAAGGTTTGCCTGTAATGCTGGGCATCGTTTACTCCTGCATATTTTTTTAAACTATGGGAAAAGGGAAACAGGGGATGTGGTTTCCTTCCAACATTGGTCAGCACCTTATCCCAGATGTCAACCCCATAATTTAACCTTCCAGCGGTAACTAACTGATACCCCAGTTCATAGTAATTAGGCACATAATCCTTGAACGATCCAAAGAATGCTTTATCGAACGAATACCGGCCTTTTTCAATGACCTGTGCCCTAAGGCCCTGCTCAAAAGAAGGCAAACGGCCGCGACCGCTATTGGAGAGTCCGGTTTCAACAGCAACGGCATCTCCTTCAGCAAACCACATGGGAACAAATAATCCAAATACCGCTCCAGGCGCCTGCTCTCCGATCAGGAAGGAAAGAAAGCGTGTGGCACCCTGGTTTAGCTTATCAACCTGAACGATGTGTCTGAATTCGTGTACAGCTAGTTGTTCCAGCCAGTCGTGCGAATAGTTGTTCTGAGGGGGATTGGAGAACATCTCCAGGCGGCGCGGAGCCCAGGAAACAAAACCATTTGCCACAACGGTCTGGTTGTGAATGATAACGGGCACCTTCCTGGGCCGGTGGCCAAGGGTTCGGGTACCCACCTCATAGGAATACTCTAGCGCATCGGATAAAAAAGCCCCCTGCTTTTCAAAATCTTCAGGAAAGATGACCTGAAAATGCTCGGTCTGGATCTGTTTCCACTTCAGGGAAGCTGGATCCTGGCCCCAAATAAAATACTGGCCAGAACCAAGCATTGGCAAAGACAATAAAAAGAAAAAAACAATCATCCGGTTATATGAAGTCGTACCCATTGAGACGTCTTGCTTTTATTTTGAATTGATTATTTCTACTGCATCCTTTGCTCAAAAAACTGCCATAAGGTTTCATCTGGCACAGGCGCAATCAAATGTATCCATTCCTTTTTAACCGGATGAATAAATTTAAGTTCCCTGGCATGCAAGTGGATGCTGCCATCGGCATTACTGCGATCAGCCCCATACTTCAGGTCGCCTTTTATCGGGCATCCTATGGCTGCAAACTGTGCCCTGATCTGATGATGCCGCCCCGTCAGAAGTTCCACTTCCACCAAAGTATAATGGTCGCCCTGCATCAACACCTTATATATCATTTCAGCTTTCTTGGCACCCGGAGCTTCAGCATTCACAACGTAGGATTTGTTCTGCTTCTCGTTTTTCCTGAGAAAATGAATGAGCTTCCCATCGGTCTCGGGGGGAATGTTTTTCACTACCGCCCAGTACTTCTTTGAAACATCCCTGGTTTTCAGCATTTCATTCATCCGGGCCAAAGCCTTGGATGTGCGTGCAAAGATCACCAGTCCACTGGTAGGACGGTCGATGCGGTGAACCACCCCAAGAAATACGTTGCCAGGTTTCTGGTACTCAGTTGCAATGTATTCCTTGGCAGTTTCCACCAGGGGCTGATCACCTGTTTTATCACCCTGCACGATTTCTGAGGGCAATTTGTTAAGCACCAGGAGGTGATTATCCTCGAAAAGAATCCTGCTGGTCAGGTCGGACTGGTCTGTTGACATCAAATAATGATTTTATGATTGGTAAGAAGGAACAGCTTTCCTTCACCCTATCAAATTTAAGAATTGTTTCGCATACCTGTTTGCGGAAAAAGAAAACCGCAACCTCCATTTGTTAAAGTCAGGGAAGGTTGCGGTGAAACCTATGCTTTTCAGTTTGTTAGAATGGCCAGAAGTTATTATCATACCAAACCTTTTCGGTTAGCTCCTTGTTAAGTTCAATGAGCATTTTATGGTGTCCTTTCTCCCAGTCAGCCAGCCACTCATATAGTTCTTTCTCATTGGGATCGTTGGCTTCTTTAGCCCTGGCGGAATAAACCTCGATGGATTTTGTTTCCATGTCGATGGCGGCGGAAATGGCGGCCGCCTCAAAGCCTGCGCCTGAAATATCCTTCTTAACCTTTTCAGAAAGAATCATATTGGCAATGGCATCTTCACCCGTAGCCTCTTCAAGGCTTAGTTTATCAAACTTGCCGCTTTTCTGATAGCTCACAAATTGTTTTGAAAGAAAATCAATGTGAAGCTGTTCTTCTTTGGCCATGATGTCAAAGATCTTGCGGACGTCATCACTCTTGGTTTGCCCGGCAACCATGGCATAAAGCGATTTGCCACGGCTTTCCATAATAATGGCCTGTTTCAGAATGCCGGTTACCTTATTACTTTCCATTTTTTCTTTATTAAGATTTTAAATGAATTATCCTGAAGCAAATATAGTTTTTTTCTCTCAAGAATGGGCATTTATGACCCTGTGCTTTCAAATTATCACCCATGGGGCGGCAAAAAAATGTAAATTTGATGTTTAATTTTCAGGATATGCAGTGGAACATTGAACAGGCGATTACCAATCTCTTTGAATCGTGGCAAAACCAGAAACCTGACCGGATAGCCCCCCTGGCACCCTCGGGATCAAACCGGAAGTATTTCCGGATATATTACCAGGATAAAACCTGTATTGGAGCCTTTAACCCTGACATTCGCGAGAACAATGCTTTTTTAACCCTCTCCCACCATTTTGAGAAGTTGGGGCTCCCTGTTCCAGAGGTTTTTACCAGAGATGCTGATGGTTTATGCTACCTGGTTTCTGACCTTGGTGATACAACCCTTTTTTCCCTCTTGCCACACGACCCAGCCGTAAAAACATTCAACAATCAAACGATGGATCTTTACCGGAAGGCGCTCGATTGGCTGCCAGCTTTCCAGGTAAAGGGCAAACAAGACCTTGATTTCAGCATTTGTTACCCCCGTCATGCTTTCGACAGGCATTCAATGATGTGGGATCTCAATTATTTTAAATACTATTTTCTTAAAATCTCTGGCATCGGATTCGACGAACAGGAACTGGAAGATGACTTTGAACGGTTTACCAAGCATCTGGTAAGTGTGCCATCCGAATTCTTCCTGTACCGCGACTTCCAGTCAAGAAATATCATGATTGTTGAAGGGGAGCCTTATTTTATAGACTACCAGGGTGGCCGCAAGGGTGCCCTGCAATACGATGTGGCCTCCCTGCTTTTTGACGCCAAAGCCAATATCCCTTTTGAACAGCGCCAGGTGCTGCTCGACTATTACGTTGAAAGCCTCAACAAATGGGTTTCTTTTGACCAGGCCCTTTTCAAAAAAACCTTTTACGACTTCGTAGTGATGCGCATCCTCCAAGCCCTGGGGAGTTATGGTTTCAGGGGCGGGGTTGAGAAAAAAGCCTTGTTTTTGCAAAGCGTGCCTTATGCCCTGAAGAACTTGCGCTGGCTCGCTGAAATGGATTTCCTCCCAAAGATCACCCCACATCTTAGCAGCATCATCGAAAAAATGGCCGCAACAGCTCCTTCTGATATACTTCCCCAGCCTGCAAAAGGGCTTACGCTTCATATCCGGAGCTTCTCCTACAAGAACGGCATCCCGGCGGATGAATGGGGAAATGGCGGGGGTTTTGTTTTCGACTGTCGCGCCTTGCCCAATCCAGGCAGGGAAGATAAGTTTAAGCCCTATACGGGGAAAGACGAACCCGTTATTCGTTTTCTTAAAAAGGAAGACAGCGTGGCTGATTTCCTGGGGAACATCAGGAACATTACTGGAAATGCGGTAAATAACTACCTTGAACGGGGATTCAACAACCTGATGATTAACTTTGGCTGCACAGGGGGACAGCACCGTTCGGTTTATTGCGCTGAAGAATTGGCAAAATACCTGGGAGAAAAATACGATGTCAACATCGACCTCAAGCACCGGGAAGCCCATAACTGGCCCAAAAGCAACTGATGTATGGCAAGATTGTCCTTTCAGGCTTTTTTGGGAAAAAACACTGATACCAATAGAACGATTACATCTGAAATAAGAACAAAGATATTGACCCTGGAAAAATTGCCTGGAAAATAAATTCATTTTCTATTGAGCTATGGGAAAAAAGAAACGTTGCAAAGGTCTGGATGAAAAAGCGGGAAAAGAAAAATTCCGTTGCAAGAAATGCGGATTGAAAGCAAGCAAGGAAAAACACCTCTGCAAACCTGAGGGGAAATAAATTCAAATGTATCTGAAAGGACCCTGGAAATGAAAGCGATGATCTTCGCTGCAGGGATAGGAAAACGCCTGCATCCCATTAGTGAACATACCCCCAAAGCCCTTGTGGAAATTGGGGGCAAACCAATGCTTCAGCGGCTGGCTGAAAAACTGATACCACTTGGGGTTAGCGAAATCGTTGTTAACATTCACCACCACGCTGAAAAAATGCAGGCGTTCATTGCACAATTAAATTATCCGGGAGTAAGCTTCATCCTCTCTGATGAGACGAGCCAGTTGCTCGACACGGGCGGGGGATTACTGAAAGCCAAAGATCATTTGACAGGCGAGGGACCGCTTATCCTGCACAATGTAGACGTGCTTTCCGCCATTGACCTCCGGGAAATGCTGGATTTCCATACATCACAGGGGGCACTGGCAACACTTGCTGTATCCCAAAGAAGTACTTCCCGTTATTTCCTTTGGAACAACAACCACCTTGCAGGATGGGAGAATATCAATACGAATCAAAAAATTCTCTGTGATCACAAACCCGGACAGGAGCCGGAGCCTAAGGCATTCAGCGGCATTCACATCATACAGCCGGCACTGCTTAACCTGATCGTTGAGCAGGGGATATTTTCCATCAACGAGGTATACCTCAGGCTGGCCAGTCAGCACCCAATCCTAGCCTTTGAGCACGATCCGGCATACTGGGCCGATATTGGAACCCCTCAGAAGCTGGCCCATGCAGAAGCTATGTTTGCCAGCCATCCGGATCTATTCTGATTTCAATCCCTGCAATAATTCTTTGATTTTCCTAAAGAGGTTTCAGTAAAACTGAGTAATTTGCCATCCTAAACAGAAACCGGCCCAATCCTTATGCAAAGTTTTCTTGAAGAAGTTGCGGTTCACGTCCTTGAGAAATATGGCAGCAATACTGGAGATATCTGCCTGGTAACCCCTAACCGGCGGGCAGGGCTTTTCCTGCGCAAGCACATCGCCAAAAGGGTTACCCAGCCCACCTGGTCTCCTGCCTTCCTGAGTATTGAGGACTTCGTAAACCGGATCAGCGGTTATCAGGTGGCTGATAACCTGAGCCTGATGTTTCATTTTTATCATGTTTATCAAACCATTGAGGGGGATAAAAGCGACCCCCTGGATGAGTTCCTGCGCTGGGGCAGCGTCCTGCTCAGGGACTTTGATGAAATTGATTCATCCCTTGAGAACCCTGACGAGCTGTTTACTTACCTGGTCGATATCAAGTACATTGAAACCTGGAATCCAGAAGGCTTAGCGCTTAGTGAATTCCAGAAAAACTACCTCTCCTTCTTCGAAAAGTTCAAACTCTACCACAAGGCTTTCATCGCTTACCTTAAGGAGAAAAATCTTGCATACCAGGGAATGTCATACAGGAAGGCGGCAACGCTTCTCAAAGAAAATCCCCGCCTTTTTCCGTATGAAAAAGTAATCTTTGCCGGCTTCAATGCCCTCAACCAGGCTGAAGAAAGCATTATTAACAGCCTGGTTAAGGACGGCCTGGCTGAGATCTTAAGCGATTCCGATCCCTATTATGAGGACAATCCTCAGCACGAAGCCGGGCATTTCATCAGGAGATACCGAAAAAAATGGGACATTCCCCTCAACAAAGAGAAAGCATCCTGGTTTAGCACACCCAAAAAGATTCAGGTGCTGGGAATTGCCCGCGACTTAAACCAGGCTCAGCTGGCAGGCAATATCCTCGATTTCCATTCAGACCTCGTAATGGATGAGCAGACTGCCATTGTGCTGGCCAACGAAAACCTTTTGCTACCCGTCCTGAATGCCCTACCCGAAAAGGCTGCCGCCATCAACATTACGATGGGTTATCCCCTGGTAAAAACCAACCTGTTTGGATTCTTTGAAGCAATCATCCAGTTATACCTCACCGCTGACCGTCTGAAAACCACCCTCGAGGGTAAAGCGCCATCGTTTTATTACAAGGATTTATTGCGGCTGTTATCCAATCCCTGTGCTGCCATATTGTTTGAGATGCATTCGGGCCAGGCAAATCTTGACATCCTGATCCAGAAGATCAGCCTTTCAAACAAGATATTCTATAAGTATGAAGACTTCACCCACCTTGAAGAAATTGAAACTGGGTTTCCGGATTTATTCCATTTCCTTTCACAAAACTGGCTCACGGCTCTTGACGAAATCATCCCTGTCTTTCGAAGCCTGAGCGATAAACTTGACCAGGCATTTCGTCAAAAAGCAGACCAGGCATTCGGGAGTCTGCAGCAAAGCCCTTTCTTCATAGATTTCGAGGCCCTGTATTATTTTGGAAGGATACTTTCAAGGATGGAAACCGTTTTGGACGAGGGGAAAACAATACGCACCCTCCGGATCTTCTGGCAGATCATCAAACAATCGGTGTCTGAAACCCGGATGGCTTTCTCAGGGGAGCCTGTGCAAGGCCTCCAGGTGATGGGAGTGCTCGAAACCCGCAACCTCGATTTCAAAAACATCATTCTTTTGTCAGCAAATGAAGATGTTTTACCCAAATCAAAAACAAGCAATTCGTTTATCCCCTTTGAGGTAAAAAGAAAGTTCGGGCTACAAGTAACCGCTGACCGGGATTCGGTTTACGCATACCATTTCTATCGCCTGCTGCAGCGGGCTGATAATGTTTTCCTCATCTACAATACCGAGTCAGGCGGTATGGGAAGCAATGAAAAAAGCCGCTTCATCACCCAGATTGAGCACGAGATCAAGTCGTATAATCCTGACATTGAACTCCACAACCAACTGGTGAGCCTAAGGCCTTCGATTAAAACGGGCACCCAGGAGATCAGCATCCCAAAAACGCCAGAGATCCTTGAACGTCTGAAGCAAATGGCTGCCCGGGGGCTTTCCCCATCCGCTCTGAACACTTTCATTCGCTGTTCGCTGAAGTTTTACCTTGAAAAGGTGGCCCGCCTCAGGGAAGCCGAAGAAGTGGAAGAAACCATTGAGGCCAGCACCCTGGGGAATGTCGTCCACGGGGTCCTTGAAGACTTGTATTTCCCACTGACCGGACAAGTCGTTAAACCCGAACACATTTCTGCCATGCAGGATCAGGTCGAGGCAGCGACAATTCACCGTTTCAGAAAACATTATCCGGATGGAGAAATCACCAGCGGGAAAAACCTTTTGCTTTTCAACCTGGCCAAACGATATGTTGAGAATTTTCTGAAAGCCGAAGCCTCTCTCATTTCCAATTACAAGCAGCGTGGCCTTTACCTCACCATTCTAAATACGGAAGGCGTTCTGCAGGGGAGCATACAGGTAATGGCCGATGGCGAATGGATGGATGTGACGATCGCTGGAAAAGCCGACCGCATCGACCGACTGGGTTCAACAGTCCGGGTGGTGGATTACAAGACCGGCAAAGTGGAGGCGAGCGACCTGAAGATCAAAAGTTTTGACGAACTGGTTGAAGACGTTAAATATGAAAAGGCCTTCCAGGTACAGGCCTATGCCTGGCTTTACCGCCAGATGAATCCGGATGTACCAGAAGTAGAATCAGGCATTTTCTCGATGCGCAATCTCAAACCCGGCTTCCTCAAATCAGAAGTGGATGCCAGTATAATTCAGGAAGGCGTGAACCCGGAAACAGCATTCCAGGAGCAGCTTGAGAAATTAGTCAGCAGAATGCTGGAACCAGAAGAGCCATTTATGCAAACGCCCAACGAAGACAATTGCAAATACTGTCCTTTCCAGGCGCTCTGCGGCCGCTTTGAAAGCTAAAGAAAGAAGGCAAAAATCAAGCCAAAAGCTTCCTGGCCTCAGCAAGAACTTTATCCAGCCCATCCGGGTTTTTGCCGCCAGCCGTGGCAAAGAAGGGCTGTCCCCCGCCACCGCCCTGAATGTGAGCGGCCAGTTGCCTGACAATATTTCCGGCATGAAGCCCTTTGGATTTCGTCAATTCTTCGGAGATCATCACCACGATACCAGGTTTGCCATCACTGACATATCCCAGCACCAGGAAAAAATTATCGACCTTTTCCTTTATGGAATAAGCCAGATCCTTGGCCATTTTAGGATCCAAATCCACTTTCTGCGCAATGAAATTCACCGCTCCCACTTTTTCAGCCTTGGCAACGATCTCTTCCACCATTAGGCCGGCCTGATCCTTTTGCAGGGATTCAATCTTTTTCCTGAGCATTTCATTCTGCTCAAGCAATTGTTCAATGGCCTGAACAGCATCTTTGGGGTTTTTAAGCATGGCCTTCAGGGTATCAAGCTCCCTGATCTTCTGGTTGACGAAGCTTTCGGCTTCTTCGCCCGTAATGGCTTCCACCCTCCTGATACCCGCTGCTATGGCGCCTTCCGAAACAATCCTGAACAGGCCAATTTGTCCGGTTGAATGGGCGTGAGTTCCTCCGCAAAGTTCAGCAGAAAAACCCTTGTCAAAGGCAACAACCCTTACCTTGTCGCCATACTTTTCTCCAAACAAGGCCACTGCTCCCATCTCCTGCGCTTCTGCCATTTCCATTTCGCGGTGTTCCTCCTGGAAAATATTCTCACGGACCTTAGCATTCACAATCTGCTCCACCCGCTCAATCTCCTCCTGGGTCATTTTCGAGAAATGGGAGAAATCGAAACGCAGCCGTTCTTCATTCACCAACGAACCTTTCTGTTGCACGTGCTGGCCCAGGACTTCTTTCAGGGCAGCGTGGAGCAGGTGGGTTGCGGTATGGTTGTTGGCCGTTTGTTGTCTTTTCTTTTCATCCACCCTGGCCACAAACCGATCCGGCAGTTTCCCGGGAAGCGCCTCTGCAATGTGAACCACCAGGTTGTTCTCTTTCTGTGTATCAACAATTTCAATCCTGACCCCATCGCCATCAAGGAAGCCGCGGTCACCAACCTGTCCGCCCGATTCTGCATAAAAGGGCGTTTGATCGAGCACCAGCTGAAAATATTTCCTTCCTTTGGAATTGACTTCACGATATTTTACCAGGTTCACTTCAGCTTCCAGTTCATCATAGCCCAGGAAACGGGTTTCCCTGGCAAGGGGTGTGATCTCAATCCAGTCGCCTGTTTCAATGGTGGCTGCCGCACGGCTGCGTTTCTTTTGCGCTTCCATGCCCGACTGGAACCCTTCCATATCAACATCCCAGCCGTGTTCACGAGCCATAAGGCGTGTCAGGTCAATGGGGAAACCATAGGTGTCAAACAATTCGAAAGCAAACTGACCGTCGATAATCTTCTTTTCCGGATTTGCCGAAAGGTATTGTTCAAATTTATGAATACCCACCGAAAGGGTCCGCAGGAATGTACTCTCCTCCTCAGCGATTACACGCTTAATGAGATCCTGCTGGGCTGCAAGTTCGGGGAAAGCCTGCCCCATATGCTCTACCAGCACCGGCACCAGCTGATGAACGAATGGCTCGCGGAACTCAAGGAAAGTATAGCCGTAGCGAATGGCCCGCCTGAGGATTCGGCGAATGACATAGCCAGCCTTGTTGTTCGAGGGGAGCTCGCCATCGGCAATGGCAAAAGCAACCGCCCGCAGGTGGTCGGAAACCACCCGCATGGCCACGTCGCTCATCTTCCCCTGCCCGTATGGAATGCCAGCCATTTCAGCAAGCTTGTGGATGTAAGGCTGAAATACATCCGTATCGTAGTTCGATTTCTTTCCCTGCAGGGCCATGCAAAGGCGTTCAAATCCCATGCCCGTGTCAACGTGTTTGGCGGGGAGGCCTTTCAGCTCGCCGTTATTCAGGCGGTTAAACTGAATGAACACCAGGTTCCATATCTCCACCACCAGGGGATGATCGCTGTTGACAAGTTCATTGCCCGAAATGGCCTTCCGCTCCGCTGCATCACGAAGGTCAATGTGAATCTCCGAACAGGGGCCACAGGGACCGGTGTCGCCCATTTCCCAAAAATTATCCTTTTTTGAGCCAAACAGGATACGGTCTTCCGGCACAATCTCCTTCCAGAAATCAAAGGCCTCGTGGTCAGGCTCAAGTCCGTCTGTTGGGTCTCCACCAAAAACGGTTACATACAAGCGATCCTTCTCCAGGCCAAGCACATCCGTGAGCAGTTCCCAGGCCCAGGCAATGGCTTCCTTCTTGAAATAATCGCCAAAGCTCCAGTTGCCAAGCATCTCAAACATCGTGTGGTGATAGGTGTCGTGCCCTACCTCTTCCAGGTCATTGTGCTTACCCGAAACCCTGAGGCATTTTTGAGAATTAGCCACCCTAAGATGTGTTGCAGGAGAATTCCCCAAGAAAATATCCTTGAACTGGTTCATCCCTGCATTGGTAAACATTAAGGTCGGATCATTTTTTATGACCATTGGGGCCGATTTAGCGATGAAGTGTCGCTTGGAGGCAAAGAAATCGAGAAAAGCCTGGCGAATCTGTATGGAGTTCATTGATAATGAGCCTGTTTTAAAGAAATTTTTATATATTTTTTTGAAGGTCAAACCGCAAAATTAATTTAATTTTCCGTAGTTTTGCAACATCCTTTCAAAGGCTGCGTTGTTACTTTCACATAATCAAAGCAATAAGCCTTAATTAATAAAAATCCCTTCAGAAAGAAACTACTCAACTCATGAGTAAAAAAGTTAAGTATCAATTTAACACCAAGTCCCTGGCCGTTGAAAAAGTCCATGAAACTTTCTGGGATAAGCTAAAGGTATTTTTAAGGATCGTTTTTGCGGGGATGGTGTTTTCAGTTATCGTTCTCAGCATTGGCTATACTTTCTTTGACTCCCCCAAGGAGAAAAAACTGCGTCGTGAAATTGATCAGTACAAAACCCAATACCAGATCATTAATGACCGCCTCGACATTCTAAACTCTGTCATTGCGGATATCCAGGAACGCGACGATCACATTTACAGGGTTATTTTCGAAGCCGAACCCATTCCCCGTACCATAAGAGAAGCAGCCTTTGGTGGAACTGACCGCTACAGCCATCTCGAAGGTTTTGACAACAGTGAACTGGTATCCTCAACCATGGAACGCATTGACCGGATATCAAGGCAACTGTACGTACAGTCGCGCTCCTACGACGAAGTGTTTGAAATGGCCAAGAATAAAGCCGACATGCTTGCCTCCATTCCTGCCATCATCCCCATAGCTAAAGGAACCGAGCGCCTTGTTTCTGGTTTTGGATATCGAATCCACCCCATTTACAAATCCCTGCGCATGCATACAGGCGTTGACTTTACTGCACCTACGGGAACACCCATTTACTCCACTGGCAATGGTGTGGTTAAACGGGCCTTGCGTAATAATTCGGGATATGGCCTGATGGTCGAAATTGACCACGGTTATGGTTATACGACCATTTATGCCCATTTGAGCCAGATCAAAGTCCGTCCCGGGCAAACGGTAAAACGAGGTGAAATCATTGGCTTGGTTGGCAATACCGGCCTTTCCATCGGGCCCCACCTGCATTATGAGGTGGTCAGGAACGGGAAAAAGGTTAACCCGGTAAATTATTTCTATAACGACTTGTCGCCTGAAGAATTCGAAATCATCTTTGAGGTGGCTTCACGGGTAAACCAGTCGCTTTCCTAATCGCATATTTTCAGGCATGAAAAGCAGGCCAGGGACGCATCCCCCGGCCTGCTTTTTTATTGTTCCCGGGAAGCCCGCCTTCTCCCATAAAAACACTTATCCTCAATGGATAAGGAGGGAAAAGAATCCAGACTACTAACGCTCCCCCACAGCTCCAAGGCCGGTTTCTTCATCAGGTTCCTATTCTCGGTTGACCATTGATCCCCTTCTTCCAATACCCGTTTTCCCAGGGTTCAGGTTCAGAGTTCAGACGTAGTTCAGACGTAGTTAACACGTAGTTCAGACGTAGTTTAAACGTTTTTGCACGTCTGAACTACGTCTTATCTACGTGTAAAATACGTTTTAACTTTGAGCCTGTAACGAGCCTTTTTTGGTCCGGTGCCGAATCTGCATTGCTGCTCCCCAACTAAAAAGGGTCTCCGGGGAAGGCTTGTGAGCCGCAAAAGGGATTATGCCGCTTAGAGAAAAATCACCCGGGTCCTGTTTTATCAATAACTTTTCTTCCTTTAGCGATTTTCCCTTAATTTTACGATATCAATACGGCCGAAATGCAAAAACCCGATCATAAGCCTGAAAGGATGTATTACTCTATAGGCGAGGTGGCCAGGATGTTTAAGGTCAACACTTCGCTGATTCGATTCTGGGAAAAGGAATTCGATATCATCCAGCCATACAGGAATAAAAAAGGCAACCGCTACTTTACCCCAAAGGATGTGGATCATTTTCACCTCATTTACCATTTGGTTAAAGAACGCGGATACACGCTGCAAGGGGCCCGTGAAAAACTTAAGGACAACCCCCGGGACGTGCAGCGCGATTTTGAAATTGTGAAGTCGCTTGACAAGATTCGCGACTTCTTGCTTGAGCTGAAAAAAGAAATCAAACAGGATAATCATTAATTTTTTGAACCCATGATCGTAGTAACCGGTGCCGCAGGATTCATTGGAAGTTGTTTGGTTAACAAACTAAATAACAAGGGATATACGGATATCGTCCTGGTTGATGACTTTTCAAATCCTAAAAAAAACCTGAACCTGAACAATAAAGTTTTCCGGCAGAAAATTGACCGGGAGTTTTTTCTGGAATGGCTTCGAGACCATTACCGGGAAGTAAACTTTGTCTTTCACCTGGGCGCCCGGACCGATACCACTGAGACCAGGAAAGCCATTTTCGACAAACTGAATCTGAACTATTCAAAACATTTGTGGACTGTCTGCGCCCGTTTTGAGCTTCCCCTGGTGTATGCTTCTTCGGCAGCGACCTATGGCGCGGGTGAAAACGGCTATGATGATGATCATCAGCAGATCCCAATGCTAAAACCCCTGAACCTTTACGGGGAAAGCAAAAACAACTTCGACCTCTGGGCCTTGCAGCAAAAAGAAAAGCCTTATTTCTGGGCTGGGTTTAAATTCTTCAATGTATTCGGGCCAAACGAATATCATAAGGGAAGAATGGCCTCTGTTGTCTACCACGCCTTTAACAAAATTAAGGACACCGGGAAGATGGAACTTTTCCGCTCACACCACCCCGATTATAATGACGGTGAGCAAAAGCGCGATTTCATCTATGTCAAGGACGTAGTGAATGTTTTGTTCTACTTTTTGCTCCACAAAGAACAGCCGGGCATTTATAACCTGGGCACAGGAATGGCCAGGACCTTCCTCGATCTTGCAAATGCCACTTTCCGGGCTATGGACAAGGAGCCCGAAATTCGGTTCATTGACACCCCCGAAGACATCCGCGATAAATACCAGTATTTCACCGAAGCAAAAATGGATAAACTCAGGAATGTGGGGTATACGCTTCCCTTCTATTCACTGGAAGACGCCATTGCCGATTACGTTCAGGATTACCTGCTGCCAGGGACATATTATTGATCAGCGGCCGTTGTAATGGTGTTGGTGTGAGATCCCTTGTTTCGCCACATAATCAACCAGCTCAGGAAAAAAGGTCCTGAACTCGTTTTCAAAATCTCCATAATACAGCCTCAGGTCATCCACCGCATTCTCCATCCCCGACTTAAAGGGGGTACGCCTGGCCATTCCTTCGAAAAGTTGCTCCATGCTATCCAGGCTGGCATAATTAACCAGCCAGTTAGAGGATACCATATAGGGCAGCATATTTTTTGCCCTGACAGGTAAAAGAAAATAGTTTTTCAGCAGGACGTGGTAGGCTTCTTTAACAAAACGCGTCAGCGAATAACGGGAGTAATCACTCCAGTTCTTGGCCAGGTAATGATCGTAAAACATATCCACAACCACCCCGGCATACAGGCGATATTTGTTGCGCAGGCGGTTTTTGCTCTGGTCAACAATGGGATGGGTGTCGGTAAAGGTGTCAATCTTGCGGTGGAGCATGATGCCATCCACAATGCCCTGGTGGAAGTTGTCTATCTGGCGCCCTTTTACCATATCGGCGATAAAATTCCCCAGGAGAATATCCTCGTTTTCGCCGGAAAGGTAAATATGGGCCAGAAAGTTCATTAAATTCTATTAGTTTTCCTCCGAAAGATACAAAAATGCGTGCACTACTTTTTTAAGTAAACTCCTGAATTTTGGTTTTGTTTTGCCAATTTGCCAAAGTTTACCGGGCAGATGTAATTTTTTCTTTAGTTTTGCCAAACAACAAAAATTAGTCCAAAAAAATATAATCTGTAATAATTATGCAAAAAATGTTGTTATTGGGCGATGAGGCCATTGCACAGGCAGCCATTGATGCTGGCATGTCGGGCATTTATGCCTATCCTGGCACCCCGTCAACCGAGATCAATGAGTATGTAATGGCCTCCAAAGAAGCCCGCGAAAAAGGCATCGTGGCAAGTTGGTGTGCCAACGAGAAAACGGCAGCCGAAACAGCCCTGGGGATGTCGTATGCCGGCCAGCGCACGATGACCTGCATGAAACATGTGGGCCTCAATGTGGCCGCTGATGCCTTTATCAACTCTTCCATCACGGGAGCAAATGGTGGCATCATTTTCCTCGTGGCTGATGACCCGTCCATGCACTCCTCTCAAAACGAGCAGGACTCGCGCTTCTATGGCAAATTTGCCATGATCCCCATCCTGGAGCCCTCGAACCAGCAGGAGGCCTACGATATGGTACATTACGGATTTGACTTATCAGAAAAGTTTCAGGTTCCCGTGATGATCCGCATCACCACCCGCCTGGCGCACTCCCGCTCCGGGGTCGTGCGTAAACCTGCCCGCCCACAGAACAAGGCAGGACTACCCGCCAACCTCCGCCAGTTTGTATTGCTGCCAGCCATTGCCAGGAAGCAATACCAGAAACTGGTGATGAACCAGCCGATGTTCCTGCAGGAATCAGAACAATCCTCATTCAACGCATACGTTCCCGGTAAGGATAAGCGCATGGGAATCATTGCTTGCGGGCTGGCCTTTAACTATCTCATGGAAAACTACTCCGATCGCTCTGTTCCTTATCCTGTGGTGAAAGTGATGCAATACCCCTTGCCTGAAAAGCATATTCGCAAGCTCTATGAAGAATGTGACAGCTTACTGGTGCTGGAAGAGGGTTATCCCATTGCCGAAGAGATGATCAAAGGATTTCTCAATCTCGGGAAAACGGTAAAAGGTCGCCTGGACGGAACCCTTCCGCGTACCGGCGAACTCAACCCCACCCTCGTGGCTGCTGCCCTTGGAATAGCTCAGGAAGAAACCCTTGGCATTCCTTCGCTGGTGGCTCCCCGTCCGCCATCATTCTGCGCTGGTTGCCCGCATATCGACAGTTTTATTGACCTAAATGAAGTCATTGAGACCTATGGGAAAGGCAGAGTCTTTTCCGACATTGGCTGTTATACCCTCAGCGCTTTACCCCCTTATGAATCCATCAACTCTTGTGTGGATATGGGCGCGTCCATCACCATGGCCAAGGGAGCTGCCGATGCCGGACTGGTGCCTGCCGTGGCCGTCATTGGCGACAGCACTTTTACCCATTCGGGCATGACCGGCCTTTTGGACGCCGTAAACAGCAAGTCCAACATCACCGTGATTATCCTCGACAATGCCACCACAGGGATGACCGGCGGACAGCCCTCGGCCGCACTGGGCAAGATCGAACAGATATGCAAAGGCATCGGGGTAGAGGAAGACCACATCCGTGTCATCAAACCCTTGCGGAAGAAACATGAGGAGAATATGAAGGTCATCAGAGAGGAGATGGAATACGATGGCGTATCGGTCATCATCCCCCGCCGTGAATGCATACAGACCCTCAACAAACGCATGCGCGAGAAATTCAAGGAAAAAACAAAAGCCGCTGGAAAATAATTCAAAAACAGAAAAGCATAGCATTATGAAAATCGATATCATTTTAGCCGGTGTGGGCGGGCAAGGCATCTTATCCATTGCCGCCACCATTGGCTACGCTGCAGTGGAAGCGGGCCTGAATCTCAAACAGGCTGAGGTGCATGGGATGAGCCAGCGGGGTGGCGATGTGCAGTCGCACATGAGGCTATCTGACCAGGAAATTGCCTCCGACCTGATCCCCAAGGGAAAAGCCGATATGATCATTTCGGTCGAGCCCATGGAGAGCCTGCGATACTTGCCTTACCTGTCGAAGGATGGCTGGCTGATCACCAACACCAAGCCCTTCATTAACATTGACAACTACCCCGACGAGGAAGCCCTGAAAAAAGAAGTGCGCAAGGTTAAACACCACATTGCCCTTGATGCAGATGCCATCGCGACAGAACTGGGCAGCGTCAAATCAGCAAACATGGTCATCCTGGGTGCAGCATCCCCTTTCCTCGACATCAGTTATGACAAGCTCGAAAATGCCATTCATACCCTGTTTGGGCGGAAAGGCGAAGAAGTGGTGAACCTTAACCTGGAAGCCCTCCGCGCCGGACGAAAGTTCTCACTCGAAAACCAATAATAATTCCCAAGAAACCTGCCCATTACCGGGCAGGTTTTCTTTTTTTATTCCACTTCCCTTTCCTTAAAGAAATCTTTTTTAATCCATTAAACAAAAGCGGATTGAGTTGCATTTATTATTTAGCCGAAAGGCATAAATTATTACTTTTGCCAAACGGTAAAAAGGTCTTCCTTCGGGCTGACGTTTCAAAGACGGCCAGGGAATGAGCAAGCATGAGGCAATAAACATAAATCTTCATAAACTTCCACCTATTATGATTACCAATAACTTCATAAATCGCCACAACGGACTGCGTCCCGACGACGAGGCCCAGATGCTGAAAAAGATTGGCATTGATTCGGTTGATAAACTCATTGACAAAACCATCCCGGCATCGATCCGGATGAAAAAGCCCCTGGACATTGCTGACGGGATGAATGAATATGAGTACCTGAACCACCTGAAAGGACTTGGGGCAAAGAACAAGCTTTTCCGCACCTATATCGGGATGGGTTACTACAACACCATTCTGCCGGGGGTAATTCAGCGCAATATTCTGGAAAACCCGGGCTGGTACACGGCCTACACCCCATACCAGGCAGAGATCTCGCAGGGCAGGCTTGAAGCCTTGCTCAACTTTCAGACCGTGGTCTCCGATCTTACGGGGCTTGAAATTGCCAATGCCTCCCTGCTTGATGAAGGTACGGCTGCAGCCGAGGCGATGATCATGCTGCACAATGCCCGTTCGCGTGATGCTGTGAAAAGAGGCGCAAATAAGTTTTTTGTTTCTATCCGGGTGTTCCCCCACACCATCGACGTGCTCAAGACCCGCTCAGAGCCCCTGGGCATCGAGCTGGTGACGGGCTGTGCTGACGAGATCGAATTCGACGATACCTTCTTTGGCGCTTTGGTGCAGTATCCCAATGAGAGAGGGAAAGTTTCCAATTATGCCCCATTTGTGAAGAAGGCACAGGATGAGGGCGTACGTATTGCCGTAGCCGCTGATCTGCTCAGCCTCACCCTGCTGACGCCTCCCGGAGAATGGGGCGCTGATGTTGTGGTAGGTTCAACTCAGCGCTTCGGTGTTCCGATGGGTTATGGTGGTCCTCATGCCGGTTATTTTGCCACCAAAGAAGAGTACAAGCGCCAGATTCCCGGCCGGATCATCGGGGTCTCCATTGACGTGAATGGCGACTTTGCCCTTCGGATGGCCCTGCAAACCCGCGAACAGCATATCAAGCGCGAGAAAGCTACCTCCAATATCTGTACCGCTCAGGCCCTGCTGGCCACCATGGCCGGCATGTATGCGGCTTATCACGGCCCCGAAGGCCTGAAACAGATTGCCCGCCACATCAATATCCTGACAGGTGTGCTGGCACAGGAAGTGGAAAAATATGGCTTTAAGCAACTTAACCCCCACTTCTTCGATACTGTCCTCATTGAATTGCCCGGGAACATCACCGCTGACCAGGTGAACGAGCTTGCCCTGGAGAAGGAAATGAACTTCCGCAAGGTAGATGACAAGCTCATCGGTATCAGCCTGGATGAAACCACCGCCCTGGTAGATGTGAACGACATCCTTGAGGTGTTTGCCAAAGCAGCAGGAAAAGACTTTAAAGCCTTTGTCTGTGACCCGAAGGAATGCGAGAAGATCACTACAATTCCCGGTGAACTGGTCCGCACCAGTAAGTTCCTGACCCATCCGGCTTTCAATTCGTATCACTCCGAAACGGAGATGATGCGCTATATGAAAAAGCTGGAGAACCGCGACCTGGCGCTCAACCGCACGATGATTCCGCTGGGCTCCTGTACCATGAAACTCAATGCCGCCAGTGAATTGTTTGCCCTGAGCTGGCCTGAGTTTGGCAACATTCACCCCTTTGTTCCGGCAGAACAGGCTGAAGGTTATCATGAGTTGATCACACGGCTCGAGAAAGATCTTTGCGAAGTGACCGGTTTTGCCGGGATCAGCTTTATGCCCAATTCGGGGGCTTCAGGCGAATACGCCGGTTTGATGGTGATCCGTGCCTGGCACGAGAACCGTGGGGAGAGCCACCGCAACGTAGCCCTGATCCCTTCATCAGCCCACGGCACCAACCCTGCCAGTGCTGTAATGGCAGGTATGCAGGTGGTAGTGGTTAAATGTGACGAGAACGGCAACATCGACGTGGAAGACCTGCGCAAAAAAGCCGAAGAACATAAGGATAAACTGGCTGCCATTATGGTGACCTATCCTTCGACTCACGGAGTATTTGAGGAAGAGATCCTTGAGATCACCAAGATCGTCCACGATAACGGGGGACAGGTATATATGGACGGCGCAAACATGAATGCTCAGGTGGGTTTGACCAACCCAGCCATCTGCGGCGCTGACGTGTGCCACCTGAATCTGCATAAGACCTTTGCCATTCCCCACGGTGGTGGTGGCCCCGGCGTAGGCCCTATTGGCGTGGCTGAACACCTGCTGCCCTTCCTGCCCAACCACTCCCAGGTGAAAACCGGGGGAGAAAAGGGCATCCCTGCAGTTTCTGCGGCGCCCTTTGGCAGCGCATTCATTCTCACCATTACCTATGGATACATCAAGCTTTTGGGCGGACAGGGTCTAACTGAAGCCACCAAGGCTGCCATCCTCAGCGCCAACTACCTCAAAGCTGCTCTCGAAGCGCATTACCCAGTGCTTTACACAGGCAGGAACGACACGGTAGCCCACGAAATGATCCTCGACTGCAACCCCTTTAAGCGCAACGTGGACATTGATGCCATCGACATTGCCAAGCGCCTGATGGACTATGGCTTCCACGCGCCTACGGTAGCATTCCCTGTACCGGGCACCCTGATGGTGGAACCTACCGAAAGTGAACCCCTTTCAGAACTCAACCGCTTTGTGGAAGCTATGGTAGCCATTCGCGAAGAGATCCGCGAGATTGAAGAGGGCAAAGCTGACAAAGATAATAACGTGGTGAAGAATTCACCCCATACCGCAACAATGGTTATTGCCAGCGAGTGGAAATTCCCCTATAGCCGAGAGAAAGCAGCATTCCCCCTGCCATGGCTGGCCGAGATGAAGTATTTCACCCCCGTAGCACGCATTGACAATGCCTATGGCGACCGCAACCTGGTGTGTACCTGCGATCCCATCGAAAGCTATGATCAGCAATAACCCATTCTGCTGAATATCATTTAGCCGCTCCTGTATTAACTTGGGGGCGGCTTTTTTTATCCCTGCTTCAAAAAAAATTCTGATCCCATTAAACTTCCGCATCGGGCAATCGTCTTACTTATAATCTGCATATTTCTTACATTTGCAGTCATCGCCCCTCTGCACCCAGCGATAAAACCAAATGGAACAACAGGCAAAGAGAAAAAGGGAAGCCAGTCTTCTACGCACGTTCAGGCAAATTCACAGAATAACGGCTTCCCTGTTGTTCCTCTTCTTCTTCCTGATGGCCGTTACGGGCATCCTGTTGGGGATGAAGAAGCACAGCGGTGAACTCATCCAGGATAAAAACTACCAAGGTACCAGTACTGAGTTAAAGAACTGGCTCCCTCTCGACAGCCTGTATGCCAGCGCCTGCCAGGTCTTCCGCGATTCTGTATCACCTTCTCTGCCCCTTACCCTCGAACGAATGGATGTAAGAATGGATAAGGGCATGGTGAAATTTATCTTTGTGGAAGGTTTCTGGGGCATCCAGATCGATGGTACCACAGGCCAGCTGCTGCATATCGAGCGAAGACGGTCGGACTTCATTGAAAAAATCCACGATGGATCCATTGTCGATCATTATCTTGGTTGGAGAAGTGGCATCTTCAAGCTAATTTATACTACCCTCATGGGGATAGCCCTCCTGCTTTTTACCATCACGGGCTTCTGGTTATGGTATCGCCACAGGCAGATCAGGCGAAAAAACCGGTCAGACATTCAATAATCAAAATTCTCTTCTAAATCTATGCGCGCATTCTGGCTAATTTTCCTGCTTTGTCTTGCCAATGTCCTCAGCGCGCAGGTCATTACTATTAAGAGCCAGGAAAACAACCGCCCCCTGGAGTTTGTCAACATCATAACCCCTGACCTCAGCCAAACGACAACTACCAACGCTGAGGGGCAGGCCGAAATATACGAATTCACCGGCGCTGAGGTCATCCATATCAGCCTGATCGGATATAATACCCTCAAGACCAGCTACAGAGAGCTGGAGGGTATGGAGTTCAGGGTAAGCCTTATCCCTTCGGTTTTTTACCTCGACCAGGTGGTGGTATCGGCCAGCAGGTGGAGCCAGGCTTCCAGGGAAGTCCCCCTGAAAGTTGCTTCCATCAGCCAGGGACAAGTTATTTTGCATAACCCGCAAACTGCAGCCGACCTGTTAAACCTCTCGGGGCAGGTTTTCATTCAGAAAAGCCAGCAGGGCGGGGGCAGCCCGATGATCAGGGGCTTTGCTGCAAACCGCCTGCTGATTGCCGTCGATGGGGTGCGGATGAACAACGCCATATTCCGCAGCGGCAACCTGCAAAACGTGATCTCGCTTGATCCCTTTGCCATCGAACAGGCCGAAGTGGTGTTCGGCTCCGGATCGGTGATCTATGGCAGCGATGCCATCGGGGGTGTGATGAGTTTCTACACCCTGGCCCCTGAACACTCCACCTTCGAAAAAACACTGGTATCGGGCAATGTCACCACCCGTTTCGCCTCGGCCAATGGTGAGAAAACAGGACATCTTAACCTGAATATCGGGGGGAAGAAATGGGCTTCACTCACCAGCTTTTCCTACACTGATTTTAGCGACCTCAGGGTGGGCAAAAATGGTCCCGATGATTACCTCCGGGATGCTTACGTCATTCGTCAGGGACAGGAAGATATTGTAGTTCCCAATGAAGACCCCAGGCTTCAGCAACCCACGGGCTATGCCCAGGGCAGCCTGATGCAGAAGATCTCTTATCGCCCCAACGGGCACTGGGACCTCACCTATGGTTTTCAGTGTTCGGGAACCACCGACTTTGACCGCTACGACCGCCTGATCCTTTTTCGCAACGGAGAGCCCCGCAGTGCCGAATGGTATTACGGTCCGCAAGTCTGGATGATGAACAACCTGCGCCTGAGGAATTACCGAGCCACCCGTGCTTACGATCAGTTTACCGTCATTGCCGCCCACCAGAATTTCCGCGAGAGCCGTCACGACCGCAACTTCAACGAGGTTATCCTGAGAAACCGGGTAGAGAAGGTCAGCGCCTATTCTCTGAACCTCGATCTGAAAAAAACCCTCAGGGAAGGCCAGACACTGTTTTATGGTGCGGAAGCCATTCTGAATGACGTGCATTCTGAAGGCACGGACAAGAATATTCTGACACAGGGGGAAACGCCAGGCGCCCCACGCTACCCGATGGCAAGCTGGGCTTCTTATGCAGCTTACCTCACCTGGCAGCGGGAATTATCGAAAAAGGTAAGCCTGCAGGCCGGTGCCCGCTACAACCAGTACCTGCTTGAGGCGGACTTCGACACGACCTTTTATCCCCTGCCTTTTACCACTGCCAGGATCAACAAGGGCGCCCTCACCAGTTCTGCCGGGATCATTTTTAACCCCACTGAAGACTGGCGCATCCGGGCAATGGCCTCCACAGGATTCCGGGCCCCCAATGTGGATGATTTGGGCAAAGTGTTCGACTCAGAACCCGGTTCAGTAGTGGTGCCCAACCCCAAACTAAAGGCTGAATACGCATATAACTTTGAGCTGGGCTTCACCCGAACCTGCGGCGAGACCTTTGAGATCGACGTCTTCCCCTTTTTTACCTATCTTCAGAATGCCATGGTCAGACGTGAAGCCACCCTCAACGGGCTGGACAGCATCCCCTACGACGGGGTGATGAGTCGTGTATTATCGATACAAAACGCCGCCTTTGCCCGGGTTTGGGGCATACAGGCTGATTTCGAGCTATTGATCACCCCTCAACTCGAATGGTCTTCAACTTTCAATTACCAGAAAGGCGTCGAGGAACTCGACAATGGAGAACTCAGTCCATTAAGGCACGCCAGTCCGTGGTTTGGCACTACCCAGTTGGCCTGGACAGGACAAAAGTGGACCGCGACGTTATACGCCCAATTTAGTGGGGCTGTAACCTATGATAATCTGGCAGAGGAAGAACGCGGGAAGCCCTACTTATATGCCTTGGATACAAACGGGAATCCCTGGTCGCCTGCCTGGCATACCCTGAACTTTAAAATGCGATACCAGTTAAACCATCATTTCAGAGTTTCCGGAGGGATTGAAAATATCACCAACCAGCGGTACAGGCCTTACAGTTCAGGCCTGGCAGCACCCGGTACAAACTTCATCGTTGCACTGGAATATCAGTTTTGATGATCAGGGTTCAGTTTTGACCCTGGTAAAGGGACGTATTAATGTAAAGAATTTTAGCTCTCTTTGTTTAAAAACCCTAATTTTAAAAACCCTAATCGACAACCATTAAACACAAATCCAATTCACTATGAAGTCAACCAAAATCAACATGAAGACCAGCCTGATCATTCTGCTGGCATTAATGCTTATTTCGCCTTCCCTGGCATCAGGGCAGCGCAGGAATGCCTCCAGGGCCAATGAGGAAGCCAACGACAGCCTCATTGGCAGCAGCCTGGTGGCAGGACTAAAGTGGCGGGGGATTGGCCCGGCCTTTACTTCGGGCCGTATCGCCGACTTTGCCGTCAACCCCAACAACCACGCTGAATTTTATGTAGCAGTGGCCAGCGGCCATATCTGGAAAACCATCAACAAGGGGATCACCTTTACCCCTGTATTCGACAATTATGGTGCTTATTCCATTGGTTGCCTGGCCATGGACCCGACCAACACCAATGTGGTCTGGGCAGGCACGGGTGAAAACAACCACCAGCGGGCCCTGGGTTACGGTAATGGGGTTTACAAAACGGTTAACGGTGGCAAGTCATGGAAAAATATGGGGTTGAAAGACAGCCGCCAGATTGGCATGATCCTCATCGATCCCCGTGACTCTGATGTGGTGTATGTAGCTGCTGAAGGATCTGCCTGGGGACCGGGCGGTGACCGTGGCCTCTATAAAACCACCGATGGCGGAGAAAACTGGGAACGCGTCCTTTACATCAGTGAGGAAACCGGCGTGAACAACGTGATTTGCGACCCGCGAAATCCTGACATCCTGTATGCCTCCTCCGAACAGCGCCGCAGGCATGCCTTCACCAAAATCGGTGGTGGCCCTGAAACGGCCCTCTACAAGTCGGAAGACGCCGGCAAGACCTGGCGCAAACTTACCGATGGCCTTCCCCGCGAACATATGGGTGGCATGGGCATCGCCATCTCACCCCAGAATCCTGATGTGCTTTACGCCATTATCGAAGCCGCCAACGATGCCGGGGGCTTCTTCCGCTCAGCTAACCGCGGGGAATCCTGGCAAAAGATGAGCGACCACGTTTCCAGTGGTCAGTATTACAACGAGATCTTTGCCGACCCCGTCGAGTTCGATAAGGTATATTCCGTCGAAACCTATTCATTTGTCACTGAAGATGGAGGCAAGACCTGGTCGCGCGTAAGTCAGAGCAATCGTCATGTGGACGACCACGCCCTCTGGATCGACCCCACCAACAACCAGCACGTCATGATAGGCGGCGACGGTGGCGTCTATATTACCTATAACATCGACCAGGGCGAATGGCTTTTTGTCTCCAACCTGCCGGTAACCCAGTTCTACCGGGTGGCCGTTGACGATGCCGAGCCCTTCTACAATGTATATGGTGGCACCCAGGACAACAACACCCAGGGAGGTCCCTCGCAGAACACCCACCGGGCAGGTGTCTCGAGCGATGAATGGATCATCACCGTGGGAGGCGACGGTTTCTGGCCTGCCATCGAACCCGGTAACCCCAACATCGTGTATTCTGAATCGCAGTATGGCAACCTGGTGCGCTACGACAAGCAAAGCGGGGAACGCATCCGCATCCGTCCTGAGCCCCGCCAGGGCGAGGAAACCTATAAATGGAACTGGGACGCCCCCCTCATCATCAGCCCCCATTCACCCACCCGCCTGTACTTTGCCGCCAACAAGGTCTTCCGCAGCGACGACCGCGGCAACACATGGGAGGTGATCTCCGACGACTTAACCACCCAAACCGACCGCAACACCTGGCCGGTGATGGGAAAATTCTGGAGCATCGATGCCGTCGCCAAGGACGTTTCAACCTCTCTATGGGGCACCATCGTAGCCCTTGACGAATCACCTGTAAAGGAAGATCTGCTTTATGTGGGCACCGACGACGGGCTCATACAGGTAAGCGAGGATGCTGGGGAAACCTGGCGCAAGGCCGACAACTTCCCCGGCGTGCCCGAATATTCCTATGTGAGCGATGTGAAGGCTTCCCGCTTTGATGAGAGCGTGGTATATGCCACCCTCCGCAACTACAAGCGCGATGACCTCAAGCCTTATGTGCTGAAAAGTACTGACAAGGGTCGCACCTGGACCTCCATTTCGGCTAATCTGCCCGAAAACGGACCGGTACACACCATTGAACAGGACTTCGTGAAGGAAGACCTGCTCTTTGTAGGCACCGAGTTCAGTGTTTTCTTCTCCGTCAATGATGGACAAAGTTGGGTTCAACTGAAGTCAGGCCTGCCTTCCATAGCCGTTTACGACATCGCCATCCAGGAAAGGGAATGTGACCTGGTGCTGGCCACCTTCGGACGTGGTTTCTACATCCTCGATGACTATTCGCCCCTGCGTGAGATCACCCCTGAACTGCCAAAGGCCGACAGCCATCTCTTCAACATCAAGGATGCCAAGCTATTCATCCAAACCAGCAACAAATCCAGCCAGGGTTCCACCTATTTTACCGCGCCCAATCCCGAGTTTGGCGCTACCTTCACTTTCTACCTGAAAGAGGTTCCAAAACTCAGGAAAAACATTCGCCGTGAAATGGAGAAAAAGTTGTTTGAGGAAGGCCAGCCTATTCCCCAGCCCAGCATTGCCGAATTAGAGGCAGAAAGCAAGGAACTCCCCCCCTACCTGTTGGTGAACATCCGCGACAGCCAGGGTTCCATCATCCGCACCTTCACCCAGCGTCCTTCGAAGGGCATCCAGCGCTTCACCTGGGACCTGAGCTATGGCAACACCCGCCCACAGGCGCCCAACGAGTTTAACCCCCTGGCCCGTGACCGGGGCAGCGTGTATGTCCTTCCGGGAACCTATTCGGTAGAAATCGCCATGGTACATAACGGGGAGGTCAAGCCCCTGGCAGGCCCGGCCAACTTTAACGTCAGGGCGCTGAACAACACCACCCTGCCAGCTGCCAACCGGGCCGAAATGGTAGCCTTCCAGCGTGAGATCTCTGAAATTTCAAAGACCATGGTGGGTGCACAACAGCTGACCAACGATCTGCTCAGGGAAGTCACCGCCATGCGTCAGACCGCCTTAACCCTGCCCACGAGTCACGAAAACCTGCTTCCTTTGTTAAAGGAAATCAGCGATGAATTGGAAGAGATCCAATTAACTTTTAACGGTTACTCACCCAGGGCCAGCACGGAAGAGCTGCCTCCCCTCCCAGTGCCGCTCAACAGCAGACTGCGCGACGTGATCTATACCCAGATCAACAGCACTTCCGAAATCACCGGCACCTCGAGGATGCAGGTCGAGATCCTGAAAGAGGAATTCCCGCCTGTCCTGGAGAAGATCACCAACATTGCCCGCGTCAAAATGGTTGAAGCACGCAGGCTGATGGACCAGGCCAATGCCCCCTACACCCCCGGAAGAATTCCGGTTTGGAATTACTAAAGAATTGTTATTCAATTCATTGATTAACGAATAAAACGACCCCCTGCCTCCTAAGGGTAGGGGGTTTTTAATTTTGCTCCGACTTACCATAGAGGTACCAGGGAGGTACCAGGGTCGTGGTTTATACGGTTTAAACCGTATAAACTCCGTTTGAACCCCGTATAAACCCCGAGCCTGGTATGAATAAATAACAAAACAGGGGCTGCCTTCTGATAGCTGGCAGCCCCTGTTAAAGAAAAAATGGTTTATTTCAGATTTCACTCAACATCGCGGACACACCTAACAGAAAACCCTACCGTTTTATGCCAGGCATCCCTAACGATATTTCTTCCGTCAACCCTCAAACCCCTCCACCAGGCGGTGGTTTCGTCTCTTTCTGTTGCAGACCAGAAACGACCTTTTTCCCATTCTCCTTCAAAATTTCCATATTGTTTGAGATACCCCGCAGGAAGTCCGGAGAATCCAAAATCATCGGAGCCCGAGAACTCTTGAATCCAACTCCTTTTCCGAATCATAAGCTTTGAACCAATATCCTTACCCCTGCCCTCTGGCCCGGAGAGGTCCCAAACCGGATCTCCAATCCCAAAACCGGAATCAGCATATCCTTCAAGGTATTTCCAGTCGTCATCGGTAGGGACTCTCCAGCCAGTTGGGCACAGTCCCCTTTCATCGACAACGGCATACCAATTGTATAATCCACCGAGTTTGTCCAACACCCCCTCCCCGTGATAGAACCAGGGGTACATTATGAAATAACTCGGATACACGGAATAGGCTCCCTGGTTCGTATTCGACCATTGGAAATAGGAAAGATCCGTTATGATGGGATCGCCATTGCTATAATGGGAAACCTTCAGGTTTTCGGCCATCCAAATCAGATTTCCCAATTGTACGGCCGGGTATTGGTTTCCATCAATGTCCGTCATTTGATAACCCGGTCCATCATATTGAAATGAGGACATAGGCCCAAAAACAAAAAAACCGGATTCGGTTCTCACCACAGGCCTGAAATAATAGAACTGATTTCCCTTGAGGGCAGGTCCTTCCAATTTTGAGGAGAATTCCATTCCTTCGACTTCCACATCCAGGTTCAGGCCATTCTTATGCAAGGTAGATGATTCGCTTAGCCCAAAACGAAAGCCGTACTCCACAATCGCATCGGAGCTTTCAATGACTTTTGCTTTGAGCGTGACCCCATCCGCATTAATATCAGAAACACTTGGGGAAAAAACGAATGGATGTGAATCAGCCAATAACTCAGCCTTCTCCTTGCAGGAAGCCAGTAAAAACACTAAACAAAGGAAAAATAGCCATCTCATAATTAAAAACTAAATCCGGTGAAAAATTGAATTCCCGCTTTGTTCAACAAAACTGACATAGGATTATCATCCTTTATAGCATTGAGACGAAAGAAGCGCATTTCAAAGGAAACAGCATTGCGGCGACTGAAGCGGTATTCGGCACCAAAACCTGCCACAAGACCCAGCCCCAATAAATTTGCTGAATTAACATCGGGGATAACATCGGTAATAATGATATCCTGGGAAAAGAAGGAAGTATAATAATCTGTTTCAGCTTTCAAGTCATAAGAAAAAATTCCCCCGCCATTCAAGAATGGCCAAAACTTGCCTCGATTGGCGGTGTATCTTATGAGGAAAGGAACCTCCAGTGTTGTTGAGATCATCACCAGGTTTCGCTCAAATTGATCTTCACGGCTGAGATATGCTTCAGCCATCTGCACAAGGTTGGCACCAAGGTGTGCAGAGAAGCCCGAATAGAACAGGGGTTGGTCAATGAAAGCCCCAATAATCCACGACGAATAAACTCCAAAGTCAAAAGTGCCACCACCGAAATCGTAGCTATTTTTTGACAAGGAAACATCTCTTGCGCTGAAACCTGCCTGAATACCCAGCCGGGTGGCTGGAAAAGGGATGGGTGAGCATTGGTCAAACTTTTCCAGAAAATGAGTCAACGACCTGGGTGAATACCTGGTATGCTTCAGGTTTTGGCTGGCATAGCCACAATCCCCGGTTTCCCGCTCCAGAAGATCCCTGAAGGTTAGCTCGGGGTTTTCTCCATTGCGCTTCGGCAACAGAACCATTGGGCTTCCCTGCCTTTGGATAAAATAGGCCTTTAAATTCCTTCCCTGGAAAACATACAATGAAACATCCCCCTGGTGCAAGCGCCTGAGGAAAACCTTTTCAACCCTGTCCACAATGTTAACCTCGGCAGACACATAAACGGTTCCATTGATCCCGTATTCATTGATGTTATTGGGGGTAAACACAAGTGTATCCTTCCCTTCAACAACGTAGCAGAGCCTCGCATTTGATTTATGTCCACGGTCCACGATTTTTACCCCGGATTGAAAAAGGGTATCAGTGGCATAATAGCTTTCCTGCGCCAGCCCTGCAAAAGGTTGCCAGCAAAGGAGAAGACACAGATACCAGCGTTTAATCATAATTAATTAATTCAGCCTGATTGCAAATACTTTAAAACTTTTTTCAAGGAACAAATATCATAAAACTGTATAAATTTAGAGATGCAATTTAAAGAATATTTTCAATAAACAGAAAAAAGCAATCAAATATTTATTCTTTAAACATTCTTTAGCATTAAAAACAAAAAAAGGCCGCCATTAGAGGCAGCCTTTTATTTCATTGAGGGATAGGCCTTAATGTTTCAGATCGTGATGCTTGGAATAGAGGAAGCGCTTGATCTTCTGGGTGGGTGTTTTTTCGAAAGGATCTGGTTGCTCCTCCATCGAACTGATGCGCGAAAAGCGGTTCATGGTCGCATTGACCTTATCACGAATTTCATTCAGTTTCTCATCAACAACCTTACCCATCCGCTCCTTATAGTCCTGTGCGGAGTCTTTTAAATCCTGGTAGCGTTTTTCAAGCTCTTCGTAATTGAGGTGAACCTTGGCCACCAATTGTCCTTTAAGTTCATAGACCAGTGACTCAAGCACCAGGTCTTCTCCATTGATCAGGGCTTCGATCTCTTCGGGGTAGATGTTTTCGCCCGAAGGCCCCAGTATCATATTCTTGAGGCGGCCCTTGATGTAGAGGTAATTGTCTTTGTCGAGCACGCCCAGGTCGCCGGTCTTGAACCAGCCATCCTTGGTAAATACTTCTGCGGTTTGCACAGGATCCTTGTAATAGCCCATCATTACGTTGGGACCTTTGGCCACGATCTCGCCTTCACCGGTATGGGGATCAGGATCGAGGATCTTTATCTCCTGGTTGGGCAGGTTGAAGCCCGTACTGCGGTATTTGGTTAGTTTAGGAGAGCAACCGGCCAGCAAAGGCGATGTTTCGGTAAGGCCATAACCGATGGCATAGGGGAATCCTGCATCGCGCAGGAAACGTTCAGTTTCGGCTGACAGCTTGGCGCCGCCTATGCCAAAGAAGTGCATGTTTCCGCCAAAGGCGTTATAGATTTTCTTTCCGGCTACTTTGTGGAAGAACTTTCGCATTAACCTGACCTTCATCATGCCGCGCATCATTTTGCTCTTATGCAGTTTAGGCTTTACCTGGCCGTTGTAAACCTTCTCAATAATGAGGGGAACGGTAAGCATCATCGTGGGTTTTACCTCTTTCATTGCAGGAAGCAACACGGATGCGGTCGGAGGTTTTTCGAGGTAATACACCACGGCGCCGCCGATGAAAGGAATGATAAAACCTATCGTGCATTCGTAGGTATGAGGCAGTGGCAAAACCGAAAGGAGCCGGTCGTTGATATCCACATTCTGGATGCCCAGGGTATTGATAGCATTGGACACCAGGTTCCGGTGGCTAAGCATGACACCTTTGGGGTTTCCTGTTGTGCCTGAGGTATATAGAATGGCAGCCAGATCCTCTTCAGCCGGAGCCGGGAAATCAGCATTGGGATCCACTTCTCTGAGGCCATCCTTTACTAGGATAATCCGGTCATTCTTCAGTTTCTCAAGACTGATCGGGGTCAGCGTATCAAGTAAGAGACCCAGATTAACTGAAGCGGGCAGGTGTTTATTGATTTTTGCTGACAGTTTTTCAGAAACAAGAAGGGCTTTAGCCTCACTGTGAGCAATAATTTTATTAATCTCTGGCTCATTAAAATCGACGAGGATTGGGACTACCACAGCCCCCATACTGGTTACTGCCAGGTAAGCCACCCCCCAATGGGGCATATTCTGGCTTAACAGGGCTACCCGGTCGCCTTTCTGAATGCCGTTATCTGACAGCCATGCCATGATTTGCCTGGCCAGTGATCGAACCGTTGCATAGGTAAGCGCCGGTCCTCCTACAAAAGAAAGGGCAGGACGTTCTGAAAAGAGGGTCGCACTGGTGTCAAGCGCTTCACGAAGGGTCTTGACTTGTTTGTTGTTCATGTGTGTGATCATTTATACTACAAAGTTAATCAAAATAGCTAAGTCCTAAAATGTTAGGGTGCTTTACAAAAGGTTAACTCCAATGACCGGAAAATGTTTATTTTTTCCGGCCTGCAACCTGATAACATTTTTTGCCACTCTATTTTCAGACTCATCGACATAAAACGAAGAGCCATAGGCTGGTGAAGGGACTGGGTGCACAAAAATCTATAAATAAGAAAATTGATTTTTTCGTTTGAAACAAAAAAAACGCAGGCAAACGTCATGTTTACCTGCGTTTTTTTAACAAAAATTATAACCTTTGATCAAAGGGTCCGCAGAAAGATTAAAGCAGGCTGTAAGAAACAGCGACGCCCACAGTAACCACCGAAGCCATAGTCATCAGTTTAATAAGGATGTTCAGACTGGGACCTGAGGTATCTTTGAAAGGATCGCCCACGGTATCGCCAATGACTGCGGCTTTATGGCTTTCAGAGCCTTTGCCACCGTAATGTCCTTCCTCAATGTATTTCTTGGCATTGTCCCAGGCACCCCCGGCATTGGCCATAAAGATAGCCAGGGCAAAACCAGAGGTGATGGTTCCGATCAACAGTCCAGTAACCCCCGCCACCCCAAAAATGAGTCCTACGATAACCGGTATCAAAAGTGCCACAAATGAAGGGATCATCATCTCGCGCTGGGCGCCTTTTGTAGAAATCGCCACACAACGGGCATAATCAGGTTCAGCTGTCCCTTCCAGGATGCCTGCAATGGTGCGGAACTGGCGGCGTACCTCATCGACCATTTTCTGGGCAGCGCGGCCAACAGCATTCATGGTCATCCCGCTGAACAGGAATACGCTCATCACACCCAGGAATACCCCCACCAACACCTTGGGGTTCATCAGGTGAATCTCGTAATGGTAAATAAAGTCGATAAAGTTGGCATACTGAGCTTCCACAGCGCCTTCCTTGCCATTGATGAGGAAGTTGGGCTGGTCGAGAAACTTGACGTACATCATCTTGATCTCCTCGAAATAGGCAGCAAGCAAGGCCAGAGCAGTAAGGGCTGCAGAGCCTATTGCAAAGCCTTTACCCGTGGCGGCAGTAGTATTGCCCAGGGAGTCGAGGGCATCAGTACGGCGGCGCACCTCAGGACCCAGCTTTGACATCTCGGCGTTTCCGCCGGCATTGTCGGCAATGGGGCCGTAAGCATCGGTGGCAAGTGTGATCCCCAAGGTGGAAAGCATTCCGACAGAGGCAATGCCAATGCCATATAAACCCATATTGAGCGCACCGGCATCGAATGTAAAACCAGAAGCAAATAAATAGGATAAGGTAATAGCGACCACGATAATAGCCATTGGAATAGCTGCGGAAATAAAACCCGTACCAACGCCCGCAATGATAATGGTGGCAGGCCCTGTTTCACTTGCCTTGGCGATGCGTTGTGTGGGTCCATAAGCTGAAGCAGTAAAATATTCGGTCGATTGCCCGATACCGATTCCTGCGAGAAGACCAACGACAATAGATCCCCAAAGCCCAAGGTAATTATCAAAGCCCAGCAGGAAAAGAATGGCAAGAGAAAAGACCACGATGAGGCCGGCACTGGTATTGACACCGATCCCAAGTGCCTTGAGGAGTTCCTTTTGGGTAGCTCCTTCACGGGTGCGGACCATAAAAACCCCGGCAATAGACAGCAGTGTGCCCACGGCAGCAATAAGCATTGGAGCCATGACGGCATTCATCTGCATTTCATTGCCAAAACCGGCAAAAGCTGCAGCACCCAACAGGGCGGTTGCCAGAATGGAACCGGCGAAAGATTCGAACAAGTCGGCACCCATACCGGCTACGTCACCGACATTGTCGCCTACGTTATCAGCAATGGTTGCAGGATTTCGGGGGTCATCCTCAGGAATGCCAGCTTCGACCTTACCCACCAGGTCGGCACCCACGTCGGCAGCCTTGGTATAAATACCCCCGCCCACACGGGCAAAGAGCGCCTGGGTGGAAGCTCCCATTCCGAATGTGAGCATGGTGGCAGTGATCGTCAGCAGTTTGAAACCGGTCTCAGCCTCGGGCACAGCCAGGTTAAGGACTATAAACCAAATGGAGATGTCGAGCAGCACGAGGCCGACAACAACAAGACCCATGACGGCCCCGCTTCTGAAAGCCAGCCTGAGACCTCCGTTGAGAGATTCGCGGCAGGCATTGGTAACCCTGGCAGAGGCATAGGTGGCAGCGCGCATGCCAAAGAAACCAGCCAGCCCGCTAAAGGCCCCACCAGTTAAGAAGGCAAACGGAACCCAGTGGTTCTGAATTCCCAGGCCAAAGGCCATGATGCTAAAAATGGCAGTCAACGCCAAAAAAACCAGAAATACTACTTTGTACTGCTGTCGCAAATAAGCTCCAGCACCGTCCCTGACGTGTTTGGCAATCTTTTTCATCATGTCGGTCCCTTCGCTGTAGCCCATCATCTGCTTAAAAAAGAAAAAGGCAAACAACAAAGCTGTTACTGAACTCAGTGGCACTAACCAAAAAAATACAGGCATTTTTCCCTCCTTTTAAAGTTTAAGTTGTTATTGGTTAATAGTGGCATTAATAGTGGCCAAAAGTAAAAATTATTTAATAAAATGGAATTGGTTATGCATATAAATCTGTTTTTTTTTGCAATTAAAACCTGCCAACCAAAAGTCAAAGCCATGACATCAAATGGGGGAATCTGGGAGAAAATCATGAAATTCTCATAAAAATAAGCTAATTTTGTTGTCAACGGATTTTCGGGGTTATGCCCTTTTCTTGACTAAACAGGCATCTGAACAGGACCATGAAGAAAATTCAACTTGAAGTTCTAGGAATCTCATACAGCCAATCGCAGGCCGGGGCTTATGCTTTAATTTTAGGTGAAACCGGTGAAAAGCGAAGGCTCCCAATCATCATCGGTAGTTCTGAAGCACAGGCTATTGCTATAGAACTGGAAAAGATGAAGCCCAGCCGGCCCCTTACCCACGACCTTTTCCGCAATTTTGCTTCTACCTTCAATATTTTGATCAATGAGGTAATCATTTACAAATTCAGCCAGGGGATCTTTTTCTCCAAACTGGTTTGCCATGATGGGAGCCGGGAAGTGGAGATCGACTCGCGTACTTCTGATGCGGTAGCCCTGGCCGTACGTTTTAATTGCCCGATCTATACCTACGAATCTATTCTTAAAGAAGCTGGTATGGTTTTGCAGGATGAAAAAGAGGAAGCGGGAGTTGAACCGGTCCCCCGCGAGAAAATAACAACTGATGAAGAATACGGCCAGCTATCAGTAGGCGAACTGGAAACCATGCTGATGGCCGCCATTGATGAGGAAGCATACGAACGGGCCTCAAAAATCAGGGATGAGATCGAACGGCGCAAAGGCAAAAAATAATTTTATTGATAAAGATAAAAAAACAGATTGATCTCCTTCCAAAGCAAAAAAATTGATAGGTTTGCATCCTGTCCGAAAGGACAGGATTTTTTCGTTAAGACACATTCCCATTTAATCTGATTCTGATGAAAAAGACCCTGAATTTACTGATGGCCTTCCTTTTAGCGTTTCTTGTTTTTCAATCCACCGGCCTTTCTGCGCAAGGTCAGGAACAAACCTCCCCTGATCAAGTCGAAGAACAGGTTGAAAACATAGAGCAAGCCATGGAGCAGGCTGTTTCAGGTGAAGCAGCGGAGGATACAGCGGTAACAGAAGGTTTACCGGCAGCGGTGGCTGAAGAGCTTCCACAAAACACTGTTGCCAATGCCGAAAAAATTTATGAACAGGGCTTCTCTCTCAGGAATCTTTTCAGAGGCTTGCTGGGGATGATCTCCCTGGTCTTTATTGCCTGGATTTTCAGCGCTAACCGCAAGTCAATAAACTGGAAGGTTGTGATTATTGGGCTGGCCATCCAGGCTTTACTTGCATTCAGCATTTTACAGATCCCACCGGTGCAGCATTTCTTTGAATTTGTAGGAAAGCTTTTTGTCCTGGTGCTGGATTTCACCAAAGCCGGAACTGAGTTTTTATTTGGGGGATTCCTGGATACTTCAAAATACGGATACATCTTCGCCTTTCAGGTGTTACCCACAATCATTTTCTTTTCAGCACTGACCAGCCTGTTATTTTACCTGGGCATTATTCAGAAGGTAGTATACGGGCTTGCCTGGCTAATGACCAAAGCTATGGGGATTTCAGGGGCAGAAAGCTTGTCTGTTGCCGGCAACATTTTTTTGGGGCAAACCGAGTCACCGCTGATGATTAAGGCTTACCTGCCCAAAATGAACAAGTCAGAGATGCTGTTGGTGATGACTGGGGGGATGGCCACCATGGCAGGGGGTGTTCTGGCCGCCTATATCAGTTTTCTTGGTGGTGATGACCCTGTACAGCGACTGATCTTTGCCAAGCACCTGCTAGCGGCTTCTATTATGGCGGCCCCAGGCGCGGTGGTCATCTCAAAGATACTGGTACCCCAAACAGAGAAAATTGATGAAAATGTGGAGATCAGCAAAGACAGGATCGGCAGCAACGTGTTGGACTCCATCTCTAACGGTACGTCGGAAGGGCTTAAGCTGGCTGCGAACGTAGCTGCCATGCTAGTAGTATTCATTGCCTTCATCGCCATGTTTAACTTTATTTCCGGCAAAATCGGCGACTGGACCAATCTAAACGGCTCAATCGCCAACCTCACCGAGGGACAATACACGCGCCTGTCCCTGCAATTTATCCTTGGCTATGCCTTTTCACCCCTCATGTGGCTGATTGGAGTCAGTGGCCCCGACATCACCCTGGCCGGTCGTTTGCTGGGAGAGAAAGTGATCATGACGGAGTTCATTGGCTATGTGAGCCTGGCTGAGCTGAAAGCGGCCGGGGCCTTTGCCGACCCCAAATCCATCATTATGTCCACTTATCTTTTATGCGGGTTTGCCAACTTTGCCAGCATCGGGATACAAATTGGGGGCATAGGATCGCTGGCCCCGAATCAACGGGTGTTGTTGTCGCAATATGGGATGCGGGCACTGCTTGGAGGTACCCTTGCGGCCCTGATGAGCGCCACGATGGTGGGGGTAGTCCTGGGATAAACCATAGCGTTATCTGATTTTAAGGCAGCATCTGAAGGCCTTCTTGGTTATATTCTTTTTCCGCGGCTTCGTTGGGAACCTTTTTGTCATTGAATGAATTTTTACTTTTCGGTTAATAATTGAAAAACCTGTAAAAGAAGAATGTTTTTTGTTCAGGGCTTTATATTGAATGGCCGTTAACTGATAAAAAATGATTTGATTTTTAAAGGTCAAAAACCTAACTTTGGATAAAAGGAATCAGTATGCGCCCCTATCTCGAGCTCTTGAATTATGTATTGGAAACCGGCACCAAAAAAGATGACCGCACGGGTACGGGAACCTTAAGTGTGTTTGGTTATCAGATGCGGTTTGACCTAAGTAAAGGTTTTCCTGTAATCACCACCAAGAAACTGCACTTGCGCAGCATCATCCATGAGTTGCTGTGGTTCCTCAAGGGGGACACCAACATCAAATACCTGAAAGAAAACGGGGTAAGCATCTGGGATGAGTGGGCAGATACAGAAGGCAACCTGGGCCCTGTATACGGGGCGCAGTGGCGAAACTGGCAGGCCGATGGGCGTACCGTTGACCAGATCAGCCAATTGATTGAACAGATTAAACGAAACCCTGATTCAAGGAGACTCATGGTTAGTGCCTGGAATGTAGGCCAGATCGAACAAATGGCGCTTCCCCCCTGCCACGTGCTTTTCCAGTTTTACGTGGCTCAAGGCAAACTTTCATGCCAGCTATATCAGCGCAGTGCTGACATTTTCCTGGGCGTGCCTTTCAATATTACCTCCTATGCATTGCTCACCCTGATGATTGCCCAGGTTTGCAATCTCGAGCCAGGCGATTTCGTGCATACCTTCGGCGATGCACACTTATACCTGAATCACCTTGACCAGGCTCGCCTGCAACTCAGCCGTGAACCCAGGCCTCTTCCAAAAATGCACCTGAACCCGGAAGTAAAGAATATCTTTGACTTTAAATACGAGGATTTTTCCCTGGAAGGCTACGACCCCCATCCGCATATCAAGGCTCCTGTTGCAATCTGATAATTGATTTAGGATTGGTGAATGATGATTTATGATTTATGATTTAGAAAAACCCTAAATCAAAAGTCTTTTTTCCCTGCAAGCAAAGGCAGGAGGGCTTGTTTTTAAATCAAATTTCCACTCTTCCTTTTAAACAGGGCAGAACTATTTCCCCGCCTTTATACTTGCTGCTTTAGCATAATACCCTGCCATTATTACCTAAATACCTGAAAATATGGCCTGTGCATAATTCGGGGATTAATTAAAAAAATATTTTTTCAAAAATCCTTGTGTGATATAAGAAAATGTTTTATCATTGTGATATCATTTTAATATCACATGCCATGGAAAAAGAAAAACGCTTGTCACCCTACCTGGGCTACCTTGGACTGTTGGTTGCCCTGATTCTTCTTGCCGGACCCATTTTTGCGGCTATCAAACTACAGAACCCCTGGTGGTTGTTTATTTTACTTCTGGATGTTCTTTGCTGGATCGGTTTGCAGATCGTTAATCCCAACGAGTCAGTTGTGCTGGTTCTTTTCGGGAATTACAACGGGACCATTAAGCGCAACGGGTTTTACTGGATCAATCCCTTTTACAGCAGAAAAAAGATCTCGTTGCGTGCCCGTAACCTGAACAGTGACCCCATCAAGGTGAACGATAAGTTAGGGAACCCTATCATGATCGGCATTGTACTGGTTTGGAAGGTGGAGAACACTTTCAAGGCCGCCTTTGAAGTGGATGACTACATTCGCTTTGTTGATGTGCAGAGTGAAGCTGCCATTCGCAAACTTGCTGGAGCCTATCCTTATGACAATTTTGATGATGAGGAGTCAGAGATTTCGCTTCGCGCAGGGGGTGAGGAAGTCAACCATGAACTGGAAAAAGAATTGGTTGAACGGCTGGCCATTGCGGGAATCCGGGTAATTGAGGCACGCATTGCCTACCTGGCCTATGCATCCGAGATTGCCGGTGCGATGTTGCGCCGTCAGCAGGCTACCGCCATTGTGGCTGCCCGCCAGAAAATCGTCGAAGGCGCAGTTTCAATGGTGGAGATGGCTCTGCAACAATTGTCCGAAAAGGACATCCTGGAGTTTGATGAGGAGAAAAAAGCCGCGATGGTAAGTAACCTCATGGTTGTGCTTTGTTCAGACAAGGATGCAAGCCCAGTGATCAATACAGGAACCTTGCACCAATAAACGGCTTATGAGTAAAAAGAAGCCATTTGTTTTGCGTCTGCAGCCAGAAATGATGGAGGCGCTGGAGAAATGGGCTGCTGACGATTTCCGGAGTGTCAACGGCCAGTTGGAGTGGATTATTCACCGAGCCCTGAAAGAGGCCGGGAGGAATAAACCATCCAAGGTCAAGCCAAAGGAAGAAGAAGAATAAAAACAAAAAATCATGGAAACAGGCCTTAAGGAAACGTATTTCCTTTTTTCCATAAACCAGGAAAAAGGCAACCTCAGGCAGCGAAGTCAGTTGAGCAACCTGATCATGTACGGGAGCCTGATGGATCTTGCAATGAAAGGTTTGCTCAAAATAGAAGACGGCCGCTGGCATTTTGTCCAGAAGGATACAGGAGATCCTGTGCTCAATGGCATATTGGAATTTCTTGTTGGGCGTGATGGACAGAAAACCCGTTGGGCTCTGAGGGGCTTACTCCTCAAAAAAAACCGCCTGGTTTCGCAACAAATTGATTGGATGAGAAAACAACGCCTCATCCAGACCAGTGTGGTAAGATTTCTTGGAATAAAAGTTGGGTATCGTTTTCGTGTCAACAAGCCCGACAAACTGAAACCCGAACTTCTCAAACTGGAACGGGTACTGATATACAGCAGAAAACCTGATCGGGAAATCCACCTGCTGATCTTGTTGCTGGGAGTCACAGGGCAGTTGAAGAAGCTTTCCCCTTCAAGCGAAATGAAAACTAGAGTACAGAACCGGTTTAAGGATTTACAAAAATCACTTTTAGCATTACAAGGGGAAACTTATTCCGTAATATACAAAAAGCTCCAGGAGGCTATGCGGGCACAGCATGCTGCCACCTGATCATCAGAGCACAGGCTTCGCGGCCCCGATCGTCAAGAATCCTGTGAACGGAATTTAGTACTCCGTCCTCTTCCCTAAGCTCCACCTGCGAGTTGATCATCTGCCCGTAGGTGGTTTCCTTTTTAAATACAATCCCGATGTTTTCAATTTGGTGATCCATTTTCATTTCAGGGGGAAGAGCTTCGAGGGCCCAGTCAAGATATCTCACATTGTTCACATGCTGATTGATATCGATATCTGCCTGTCTGACAAAGAATTCCCTTGAAAAATCTGCTTTTTGTAAAGCCGGGACATCGGGAATCTCAAGTTTTTCTTCAGGCTGGGTGACAGTGCGATATGCCCGTTTCATTTCTTCGCTCACGCGTATAGGGCGTTTATACAGGGTGTTGACAAAGATCCAGGCTGACTTTGCCGTAATCATTGTTTTACCGCTGGAATCAAATACCCAGAACTTGCGAAAACCCATAAACCCAACCATGGATACTGGCAGGGTGCGAACAAGGATCTGCTGCCCAAATACCGGGTTTCGCTGAATGGTGATATCCCATTTATGCAACATCCAACCAACATTGTTTTTCTGATAATAGTTTAGGCCCACTTTCCTTTCCTCACTCTGCATCAGGGCTACCTCCTCAAAGTAATTCATCAGGTTGGTAATCCGAAGTTCTTGTCTTTGGGCCGTTTCATAATAATGAATAAGATAATCCTGCTCAAAAAAGTTAGGATTCATACCTGGGTAAATTTAAAGCATCAAATATCGCCAAAAAGAGTGAATACACACAGTGAGTTCCTTCAAAACTTGACCTCGCACAAAAAAACCATTACCTTTAATCCCCGTAATAAGTATTTGTATTGTATTGATTTCCAATGCGAAATTTAATTTTCACTATGAAGATTACCCTAATAGCAGCTGTAGCCAACAACCACGTCATTGGAGCCGACAACCGTCTGTTATGGCACTTGCCGGCTGACCTACAACATTTTAAAAAGCTCACCATTGGCCACACAATGGTCATGGGGCGCAAAACCTTTGAATCGATAGGGAAACCATTACCGGGTCGTCACACCATTGTCATCACCCGAAAAAAAGATTATGATGCTGCAGGATGCGAAATCGCTCATTCATTGGAAAAGGCATTTAAACTTGTCGGGAAACGTGAGGAGGTTTTTGTGGTAGGAGGAGCCGAAATTTATCAGCAGACCATTGACCTGCCCCAAACCCATACCCTATATATCACCCGCGTTTTTGCCTCCTTTGAAGGGGATGCGTTCTTTCCCGACGTAGATCCTAATCAATGGCAATTGATTGAACGGCTTGACAGGAAAGCCGACGAAAAAAACATTTACGATATGACTTTTCTAACCTATAAGCGAAAGAAGTAATTCCAGGCCAAATCAGGTTTTTTGTTTTTGCTTACGGGCTGCAGGGAAAAGGACGTTGTTCAGAATCAGCCTGTAACCAGGCGAATTTGCATACAAATTCAGATCGGTAGCAGGATCTCCCACAAAATGCCGGTAATCTTCAGGGTCGTGGCCACCGAGGAAGGTGAATGTTCCCCGACCAAATGCTCCGTGAATATACCTTGCTTCCTCTTTTGCACGGGTCTCCCCAAGGATGGTAACCGTAGGCTTGATCACTTCATTACGGAAAGCAGTGGTTTGCCCCATAAACCCCTTGAGAATAGTAGCATGACTTTGAGTAAGCATGGTTGGCACAGGGTCCCATTTGGCTGAGAATTCAAACAAGGTAAAGAAATCGCTTCGTTCATCCCGGCCTGTCTTGGCTACATCAATATTTGACTTCTCGTAAATATTGGGGTTGGGTACTATGGTAAAATTTTCGAAAGCAAAGGTCCTGCTGAAGTCAAGTTTTTGCTGGGCATTTGGATCCACCGGGTCGCCATCCAATACTTCGTGCACGATGTCCACACCTTCAGATGAAAGGGCGATATCAATACTTTCAGGAGCTGAACACATAGCAAACATATACCCCCCACCAGCAACAAAGTCACGGATTTTTATTGCAACCGCAAGCTTAAGTTCGGGTACTTTTTTATAGCCTAACTTGTTGACCAATTCCTGGGCAAGCCTGACATCTTCCTGATACCAGGGTGCGTTGCGGTAAGCAAACCAAAACTTTCCAAACTGCCCTGTAAAATCTTCATGGTGCAAGTGCAGCCAGTCATACATAGGCAAGATACCCGACAAAACTTGTTCATCATAAACAGGGTCGTAAGGAATCTCGGCATAAGTAAGTGCAAGGGTCACGGCATCGTCCCAGGGAAGGCTGTTAGGCGGGGTATAAACGGCGATCTTAGGCACCTTATGGAGTTTGATTTCCTCCATATTTACCTCTGTATCGCTAATTTCCTGAAGGATGGCACTGGCCTGAACATCGGCGATCACCTGCATGCTGACACCTCGAACCATACATTCCTCCTCAAAAACTGAATGATGGGGAAACATAAAACTGCCCCCGCGGTAGTTCAAAAGCCAGCTGACCTCAACATCCTTTGTCAGGACGAAATAGGCTATACCATATGCCTTCAGGTGATTGCGCTGGGTATTGTCCATTGGAATCAGGATATAGGCCGCCTGGCTGAATAAAGCAATGAACAAAAAAACAGCAGTAATTATAAATCGTCTCATTTCCTGATGGAATAGATTTCTATTAAAAAAAACGGCAGAACACATAACAAATTCTACCAAAACCTTGCCAAAGGCTGTTGTAATCATAAATATAAGAAAAATTCCCCAGAAAAGTTCACTTGGCAGTTATCAGAATGGCACGCTGTCATCTTCGTCCATTTCATTCATTTTAGAAGGGAGGGTCAGGGTTTTAGGCCCATCATCAAAGGAAGCAGAAGGCCGCATGGATGGTGAGTAATCAAATTCAGCCGACTCGTACTCAGCAAATTTGGCAAACTTGCTGATGAAGCGAAGGTTCACATCCCCAAGGCTTCCGTTGCGATGCTTGGCTATGATGATCTGAGCAAGGCCTTCGGTGCTCCGCCCCTGCTCGTCTTCCGTAATCTGGTAATACTCCGGGCGATAAATAAAGAGCACCATATCTGCATCCTGTTCAATGGCCCCTGATTCGCGAAGGTCAGAAAGGATAGGTCGTTTTGAACCTGCACGGGTTTCTACTGCCCGGCTCAACTGTGAAAGGGCAATTACAGGAATGTTAAGTTCCTTGGCCAGGCTTTTCATGGAGCGTGAAATATTGCTGATCTCCTGCTCCCTGTTACCCCGTGTATCTGAACCGACGGTCATAAGCTGAAGGTAGTCGACAATGACCAACTGAATGTCGTGTTGAGCCTTTAACCGGCGGCATTTGGCCCTGAGCTCAAAAATGGAAAGAGCCGGTGTATCGTCAATAAACAAAGGGGCATCGGTCAGGTTGGCTATACGGGCATTCAGCTGCTGCCACTCGTATTGCTCGAGGCTACCCCGCTTGAGCTTGTCAGCCTCGAGCTCCGTCTCACTGGCAATTAAGCGCGTAACCAGCTGCACACCTGACATTTCCAATGAAAATACTGCAATGGGACGTTTAAAATCCACCGCAATATTACGGGCCATGGTCAGCACGAAAGCCGTTTTACCCATACCAGGACGTGCAGCCATGACCACAAGATCGGATTTCTGCCATCCGGCAGTAATACGGTCAAGGGCAGCAAAACCCGAGGGAACCCCGCTAAGGTGCCCTTCCTGTTTGGTGGCCTTTTCAATCTGGTCAACGGCATCGCGAACCAATTCCATCATGGAATTGTAGCTGCGACGAAGGTTGTGCTCGCTAACGGCAAACAATTCCCGTTCGGCTTTGTCAAGAATGTCGAAGACATCTGTTGTGTCTTCATAACAATCCCTGATAATTTCTGAGGAGATCTTAATAAGCTGTCGCTGCAGGTATTTCTGAAGCACAATGCGGGTGTGGTATTCAACATTGGCAGCAGAAGCCACGCGATTGGTCAGCTGCGAAACATAATAGGCACCGCCAACCATTTCAAGATTCCCCTGATTTTTTAGTTCCTGGGTTACCGTTAGGATATCAACAGGTTTTGAGTCCGCAAAAAGGGAAAGGATGGCCGCAAAGATTTTTTGGTGTGCTTCCTTGTAAAAAACATCCTCCTTCAAAATATCAATCACATTGCTCACGGCATCCTGCTCGAGCAGCATGGCACCCAACACCGCTTCCTCCAGGTCAACGGCCTGCGGGGGAACCCGCCCGTGGTCCAGGTAGTCTACACTTGGGGTTGCTCTTTTCCCTTTCCTGGCAAGGGTTTCACGGGTCTGTTGTGCCTTATTTTCCATTTGTCAAAAATAATCAATCAGGGTGGTACGAAAAAGGTTTTCAGGAATAAATATTAACAATCCGGAAAATTTACATAGCTGCTTGAAAAAATTATGTTTTCCTCTACTGAACCAGTTTCTCCAGTATCCTGAATAAATTTAGCAAATTGGATAAGCGGGCAGAATGAAATGCTTCAATGTCCCTTAATACCGTTTCAGAATCCTCCTCAACGTTTCCCCGGGCCAGTTTTTCAATGGCCAGGGCAGCTTCCAAACGGGTTTTAATTTTTCCCGCAGGGGTAATAACTGGTTTTCCCATCGACTGCAGAATATCCTCTGGGGTAAAGGCACGAACCATTTGAGGCCAGACAATTGTGCCATCGCTAAATGGACTGGATATGTCAATGGCTTTATCGAGCAAATTTTTGAACTTTCCCTGAATCACTGTGCCCCCTTTGGTCATCTGAAACAGCACCTCAAAGTCAGGCAGCACACCAAACACCAGGATCGTTTCCGTTCGTGCCAATATGTCCACCAGCCGCATTAATGTTTCTTCCCCTGGAAATGCCGGAGCAGAATATATCTCGGTTTCCTCATTGCCTTTCCCTGGATTTTGCCACGCCAGTGAATAGTGTATGGGTTGATAAGGTTTTGTTCCTTCAAAAATCGGTATTGCTGGCTTAAAATCAAGCCACGAGAACAAGGAGACAGGTTGCTTGACTTGTCCAAGAAAATCGCTTAGCTTATCCCTGTCTGCCAATTCCTTCCCCAAGGCAATGCTTTGTATCTGGCGCAGGCTAAGTTCATCAAGTTCTTCTTCAGGAAGGTCAGCAGCCTGAACGATCCCATTCTCAAAATACCTGAATTTTTGTTCTTCATCAAGGCATTTCAGTTCAAACACGGAACCCGCAGGCACCTTTTTCCAGCAATGCCCGATAAAGTCGCAGGGATATGGATCGTGACATTGCGGGCCGATGGGAATTTTGGGTGAGTTTTTCAGGGGGATAACTTCTTTCAACCGAACAATCTTTTCACCAACAACTCCCTGACGATCAAGCACTATCGGCAAAACATTTTCCAGGATGAACAGTTTTTCGGGCTGAACGGGGCCATCCTTAATAAACGCCTGGTCAATGTATGCAATGGAAAAGTCAACCAGTTCCAGGCCTGCACCCCTGATAACGTAATATTGAAGCGAAGCGTCCCACAGATAGGTATCCGAAATGGCCCGGCTGCTTTTCACCTCTATGGCCTTCCAGCCAAGGTCTTCCTTTACCAGGATGTCTAGAGCCACAACAACACCCTCGTGTTCAAAGGCAGCTTCGTAGATAACCTTTTCACCGGCCTCAATAAAGGCTGCTGTTTTTTTTACAGAAGCGGCCATTTGGAAATGGGTCTTGGGCGAGGCATCCACCCCACCGGGAAACAAGTCCCAGGCATATACGCCTACATCCGTCCCGCGGGAAAACTTGGCCAGCTGTTCAGGCGACAGGCGGTCGCGCAAAAATGGACGGTTCTTGTGCAAATACAGCGACTTTTCGCATTGCAGGCCACGGATAAAAGTAGATTTGGACAGGATGGCCCTGTCACCGCTGGGTTTTGTCATGGCAGGCTTGGTTCAGGAAAGATAAAACACCTGTTCGTCCAGCAAATCGCCCGCCATACGGTATTTCAGGTATAGCCTTGCAATGGTCACAACATCCTTGCTGCAGTAAGTGGCGATGCGCTCAAGGTCCTGATCCACCCAATAAACCCTTGCAACATCCTTACCTGAGATGTCATCCTTTGGAGTCGGTATGTTAAATACTGCCGATAGCAGTTCAAGGGAAGTATAGTTCTTGAAATCCCCAAACTTCCAAAGTTCCATGGTATCAAGCAAGGTAGTTTCCCAGGGTTTTTTGGCAAAGTTGTCGAGCAGGTAGGGCAGGTCCATGCCATTGATCAGCATGCGCCTCGAAAGATAGGGAAAGTCAAATTCTTTCCCATTGTGGGCACACAGGTAATGGGCCGCCGAGTTAAAGTGCTCATTAAGCAATTCGGCGAAATCCATCAGGAGGTATTTCTCATCATCCCCGTAAAAGGATTTAACCCGAAAAGAAAGCTGGTCTTCCTCCTTGTGAAAAAAACCCGCAGAAACACAAATGATCTTGCCAAACTCGGCATAAATCCCGGCCCGCTCAAAAAGGTCAGCAGGACTGAATTCCTCAACGTTTTTCAGATTGGCTGACTTCTTTTCCCAAAGCCGCTGAAAAGTTTCGGGCAAAGACTCAAAATCCGGGGCAATGGGCACGGTTTCTATATCAAGGAACAGAATACGAAATAAGTTAATGTTAGCCAGCATAGCAATATGTTTAAAAATCCATTATTTTGAATTCGGTGCGTCTGTTATTGGCCCGGCCTTCCTCCGTGTCATTGTTGTCAAGAGGCTGGGTATCGGCATAACCCTCAAAACTCAACCGGCTTTTATCAATCCCTGCATCAATGAGGAATTGCATGACACTTTGTGCCCGATTTTTGGAAAGTTCTAGGTTATAAGCATCCGAACCCACGTTATCTGTATGTCCGCTAATCTCAATTCTCATGCGTGGGTTGCTTTGCAGAAGTCTCACCAGCCTAAGCAGCTCGGCCTCAGAAGCCGGCTTCAAGTCATAACGATCGGTGTCAAAGAAAATGTTGCGCAACACCACGGCTTCCCCTTCCCTGATGGGATGCAAGGGAATGTCGCGCAAATAAGGATCCGCCCCTGTTCTGGTTTCTTCATAGCTGAAGTGTTCGGAGAAAAACAGGAAATCCGGGTGCGACACGTTCAGCCCCAGCAATTTCCCTGTGGGAATGGCAACCAGAAACTCTCCGGTCTGCCGGTCAGAAGTGGATTCCATGATGACCTGCCCCGTTTCAAGTTCAGTGAGTTCAAAAGTGGCCCGCAATTTATGGCCATTTTCCTTATCAAATACCACCCCACGCATAAAGGTCACCGGGGTAGGCCGCGCCGCCTCATACAACTCAAAATGATAAATGTCGGTATCCCCAAAACCCCCGTAAAGGTCAGAGGCAAAATAAGCATTGATTCCTCCTGCCCCCACAATCAGTGAAAATTCGTCACCGTATGAGTTGATGGGGTAGCCAAGATTAACGGGTTCAGACCATTGGCCCAGAGAATCGCGCCGGCTGAAAAAAATATCCAATCCACCCATCCCCGGATGGCCATCAGAAGCAAAAAACAGGGTCTCGTTATCAGGATGGATGAAAGGAGACATTTCTCGTCCTTCCGTATTTATACCAGGGCCAAGGTTTATTGGATATGACCACTCGCCATCTTCACCTAAGGTAGTTTGCCAAATATCCATTTTCCCGAGGCTACCATTGCGGGCACTGGAAAAAAACAGGGTCTTGCCATCGGGCGAAATGGATGGTTGGGAGTCCCAGGCCCCGCTATTGACAACAGGACCCAGGTTGGCTGGGAAACTCCATTCGCGACCCGTTCGCTGGGCAAAATAAATATCGCAACTACCCATCCCATCCTGACGGTTGCAAGCGGTAAAAAAGAGGTGACGCCCGTCGGCCGAAAGGCTTTGCGCCCCTTCATTTCCGCCGGTATTGATGGGCGGCCCAAGATTGCTCGCAGCTGACCATCCCTCTTCTCCCATCTGGCTGATAAAGAAATCCTCATGGAAATGATTAGCCGAGGGCCCGTAGCTTTCCATCCGCGGGATCTTCCGCGTAAAGATCAGGGTCCGTTCATCCGTGGTCAGCGTGGGACTGTATTCAGGAAATACTGAGTTGATAGAATCTCCAAGGTTGCCTGGGTTGAAAGGCACTGGATTAGCCATGGACTTAAGGGCAAACTCACAAGTTTTAAGACCGGCTTCAGAGGCATTTTTCAGGTTCTCGCTGATATTCTCCAGCCCAAGGTAAGCCTGAAATTGTTCTTTCGCTTCTGCATACTGACCTGTTTTCAATAGCGAGGAGCCCAGGTAATACCGGGCCTGCGGGAAAAAATCTGGGTCAATTTCCAAAGCTCGCTGGTAGCTGGGGATGCTTTCCTGGTAATATTCACGGGAAAAATACACCTCACCCAACAACAGGTGGGCTTCCACAAAGTCAGGATCGCTCTCAATGGCCAGGCGAAGTTCAGTAATTGTACGGCTGTCGTCGTGTTGGCGCCATGACTGAATGGCGCGCTCAAACGACTTTCGGGCACGCTGATTGCGAGTGGTAAGCTGATCGTCGCCCTGGGCAAAACCGTCCACCGCAAAAAATACCAGCAGCATCAAAAATGTTAGGCGGAAAGGATTTTTCATTGTACCTCCTGTCAGCCAAATTTACGGAAAGTTTCGGGAGAAAAAAAGGTCAGGGAATATTCATAAACTTATGCGACTGCAGCGAAACCATCCAGCGGGGATTTTTCTGCACATATTCCACAATCAGGGGAAGCATTATCTTATGCTGACTCCACTCGGGCTGCAGGAACAACAGGCAGTTTTCGCGCACCTGCCCTGCATTCTCTTCCGCCCACTCAAAGTCTGCATCTCCGTGAATGATCACTTTAAGTTCATGGGCCTTTTGAAGCATATCTGAACGCGGGGGCTGCTGCGACTTTGGAGAAAGGCAGATCCAGTCAAATTTGCCGCTCAACGGATAAGCGCCCGAGGTTTCGAGGAAGGTCTCGATCCCTTGTTCACTCAGCAAACTGCACAGCACATCCAGATTATACATTAGAGGCTCCCCGCCGGTAATCACAACCGCTTTGGCAGGATAAGAACAGACGGTCTCAACGATTTCCTCTGAGGGTGTAAGGGGATGCAGGGAGGCATCCCACGACTCCTTCACATCGCACCAGTGGCAACCCACATCACAGCCCCCGATACGCACAAAGGAAGCTGCCTTGCCCGTATGAAAGCCTTCGCCCTGAAGCGAATAAAACATCTCCATGACGGGCAGTAAACGGCCTTCAGTCAGCAACTGCTGCTGAAGCGCCGACAGCTTGGTTAAACTATGATGGTACAATATTAGGGGTAAATTTCTTTTTTGGCTGCCTTCAGGGTGTTCATCAGCAGGGAAACTATGGTCATGGGGCCTACTCCACCGGGCACCGGGGTGATATGGGAGGCTTTTTTTGACACCTCATCAAACTTTACATCCCCAATGAGGCGAAATCCCGATTTTGTCTTGTCTGATTCCACACGATGAATACCCACATCGATCACTACGGCTCCTTCTTTCACCATATCGGCCGTCACAAATTCAGGCTGACCCATAGCCACAATCAGTATGTCGGCCTGTGAGGTTATATCCTTGAGGTTTTTAGTCTTGCTGTGGCAAACCGTCACTGTGGCATTACCGGGCTCGGCATTGCGCGACATAAGGATGCTCATGGGCTTGCCCACGATATTGCTGCGGCCCAGCACCACGCAGTTCATCCCCGTGGTCCTGATGCCACTGCGTTCAATCAATTGCATGATGCCATTGGGGGTGGCTGAAACATAGGCGGGAAGCCCGATGGTCATCCGACCCACGTTGATCGGGTGGAACCCATCCACATCCTTCTTGGGAAGAATGCGCTGGATGATCTTTTGGTTGTCAATATGCTTAGGAAGAGGTAATTGTACGATCAAGCCATCAATTTCAGGATCATTGTTGATGAAATCGACGGTTTCCAGCAGTTTTTCTTCTGAAATGTCAGCAGGAAACCGGTAGGTAGAAGAATCGAAACCCACCTCATGGCAGGCCTTCGCCTTACTGTTGACATAGGTTTGACTGGCAGCGTCTTCACCTACCAGGATGGCAGCCAGGTGGGGCACCTTGCCGTCTGCATCTTTAATTTTTGACACTTCTGCCGCAATCTCTCCCTTAATGATTTCAGCAATCTTCTTTCCGTCAATAAGTTTCATAATGCTGGTTTTTATGGATACAAAACCCTAACAAACAATGCACACAACTGGTTCAAACCTAAAAAAAATTACCAATTATTCTATCCCTGGAACTTTAAAAACGCTGATAATTGTCCACGGCCATGAACCTTAAACGCTGAACCTTGAACCTTAACTCTAAACCTTGAACTCCAAACTTCTGAATTCGAATTCCAAACCCCTAGCCTTATCGTCTCATCCCCGGCTTGCCTTTCATCATATTCATCAGTTTTCCCTGTCCTCCTGTGGTAACCGCCCGCATCATCTTCCGGGTTTCTTCAAATTGCTTGATCAGGCGGTTTACATCGGTAATGGTGGTACCGCTGCCATCGGCAATGCGTTTGCGGCGGTTACCGTTCAGCAGCGCAGGATCATTCCGCTCGGCAGGGGTCATCGAATGAATAATGGCTTCAATGCTCTTAAAGGCATCATCTTCAATGTCGATATCCTTCAGAGCCTTCCCCATACCCGGGATCATCCCCATCAGGTCCTTCACGTTACCCATTTTTTTGATCTGTTGCAGCTGTGACAGGAAGTCATCAAAGTTAAACTGGTTTTTGGCCAGTTTCTTTTGCAATTTTCGTGCCTCTTCTACGTCGAACTGCTCCTGTGCCTTTTCAACAAGCGACACGATGTCGCCCATGCCCAGGATCCTGTCGGCCATACGTTTGGGGTGGAACAGGTCGATGGCATCCATCTTCTCCCCGATACCCACAAACTTGATGGGTTTGTCAACGACCGAACGAATGGTCAGGGCGGCACCCCCGCGCGTATCGCCGTCCAGTTTGGTTAACACCACCCCATCAAAGTCGAGCCTGTCATTAAAGGTCTTGGCTGTGTTTACGGCATCCTGACCTGTCATTGCATCCACCACAAAAAGGGTCTCCTGGGGATTCAGGTTCTTCTTCAGGGAAGAGATCTCATCCATCATCTGGGCATCGATGGCCAGACGGCCAGCGGTATCCACAATCACCACTTGGTGACCCATGGTCTTAGCGTGGGCAACAGCTTTTCTGGCAATGCCTACCGGGTCTTTGCTGCCTTCTTCTGTAAAGACCTCCACACCGATTTGCTCACCAAGCACCTTTAACTGGTCAATGGCTGCAGGACGGTATACGTCGCCTGCCACCAGTAAAACCTTTTTGCTTTTCTTCGACTTCAGGAAATTTGCAAGCTTCGCTGAGAAAGTGGTTTTACCACTCCCCTGAAGGCCAGCAATGAGGATGATGGCAGGGCTGCCTTTGAGGTTGATCTCTTCATTTGTAGTGCCCATCAGGGTGGTCAGCTCCTCGTGAACTATCTTCACCATCAGTTGTCCGGGTGAAACCGCGGTGAGCACATTCTGCCCCAGGGCTTTTTCCTTCACCGTATCGGTAAAGGTCTTGGCGATTTTAAAGTTAACATCGGCATCCAGCAGGGCCCGCCTGACATCCTTCAGTGTCTCTGCAACGTTGATCTCACTGATGTGCCCCTGACCTTTGAGCAACTTAAACGCCCTGTCGAGCTTATCACTTAAACTTTCAAACATATTCTCTGTAAAATTTTTGCAAAATTACCATTTTTATCCGGAAAATCCGCATGGGAAGTGCAAGCCTTCCCTCAACCTGTCAACCCGTGTGGAAAACAATTTGAAAAATCGGGAAATACCGTCCAGTCCGTGATCGTTTCCTTAGTAATTTTATGCTGAAAGAGGGTCGCAAAACCTCTCCATTGACGACCTGTTTTTTTATTACCTTTGCAGTGAAATTGACGGGCGGATTTTTTGACCGGCACCCGGTAAGATACCCTGCCTGCGACCTTGTAAATATGAAGAATCAGATCGAAGACAATATCAATATCCCCTGGCAGGTTGAGAAGTTCGAAGAACAGGAAAAACTTCGCCAGTCCGTTTATTTTGATGTGGATGACTTTGAGGAAGTCATTGACTTTTACGTGTTCCGTGGCAATTATACCCGGGCTCTGAAAGTGGTTGATTATGCCCTTAAAGTTCACGATGGTGCCATGGCGTTGCTACTGAAAAAAGCCCAGCTGCTGGCCACCCTCAACCGCGAAGAACGTGCCCTTGAGCTGCTGGCTGAGATAGAAAAGATGGAACCCTCAAACAGTGAGGTTTTCCTCATCAAGGGAGCCGTTTACTCCCAAATACGCAACTTCGACAAGGCCATTGAAGAATACCTGAAAGCCTTGCCCGATGCTGAAGAACCCGACTTCATCTATATCAACATAGCTTTTGAATACGAAAACCTGGGCAATTTTAAAAAGACCATCGAATACCTGGAAAAGGCCCTGGAGATCAATCCTGAGAACGATATGGCTATATATGAAGCAGCCTATTGCTTCGACCTCCTTTCGTTGACCCAGGAAAGCATTGACTTCTTCCAGAAACTCATCGACCGCCATCCCTACAGTGTCGAGGCTTGGTTTAACCTGGGTGTGTCGTTTATCAACGCCAGCTTGTATGAAAAAGCCCTCGAGGCTTTCGATTATGCCCTTGCCATCGACGAGGACCACGAGCACTCCTGGTTCCACAAAGGCTATGCCCTCAGCCTCTTAAATCAGTTTACTGAAGCCCTGGAGGCGTACAAAAAATCGGTCACCCAGAACGAAACCGACGGCATGAAGTTTTACTACATAGGTGAATGCTACGAAAAGATGGAGGACTATACCAAGGCGGCCGATTATTACCACCGTGCCACCCGCATCGATCCCACCATTGTAGATGCCTGGATGGGCCTTGGGGTTTGTGAGCTGGAAGCAGGAAACCCGCGCAAGGCCCTGCGTTACCTGGAACGAGGCATTGAACTTGACCCCGAAAACCCAGGCTATCTGTGCCTGCTGGCCGATGCTTACATCACTGCAGGCGAACCTGAGAAAGGGATGAAAACCTTTGAAAAAGCCCTCGAATCTGACCCCCAGGACGAAGAGACCTGGTTTGAATATGCAGAGGCTCAGTGGCAATCGGGCCAGCGTGAGGAAGCCATCCTGGTGGCCAGCCGTTCGCTGCTGACCCTACCCGACAATAACACCCTGCGCTACCGCCTGGCAGCCTATCTTTTCCTGAGCGGCAAAGGCAAAGAGGGGGCCTATTTCCTCGAAGAAGCCCTCACCCGCAACCGCGAAGGGCAGGATGCCCTGCTGGAAGCATACCCCGCCCTGGCAGCCATCCCCGCTTATATGGACCTGGTCGACCTCTACCGATCCTAAAATTCAAAACAAATAATAACGTTATGGAATTAAAACCCCTGCCCTTCCGCGAAGACAAACCACGCATCACGGGCGTGACAATGGTCATGGATAAGGGACTGAGCCTGCGCCAGGCCGAAGACCTGATGGATACTGCCGGCCACCTTATCGACTTCCTGAAGCTTGGTTTCGGCACTTCGGTCTTCACACACAATGTCAAGGAAAAGGTAAAAATTTACCAGGCTACCGGCACCAAAGTTTATGTGGGCGGGACACTCTTTGAAGCCTATGCCGTGCGGGGGCAGGTAGACGATTACCTGCGGTGGATCGACCACTTGGGTGTTGATGCTGCAGAAGTTTCCGACGGATCCATACTCCTGCCCCATGACCAGAAATGCAAATACATCGAGCAACTGGCAAAAGACCGCATTGTCTTGTCAGAAGTGGGTGCCAAGGAAGCTGAGGTGGTATATGATCATTCCACCTGGAGCAGCGAGATGAAAGCCGAACTGGCCGCCGGCAGCAGTTACGTGATTGCCGAAGCACGCGAAAGCGGTACCGTGGGTATCTACAACAAAAGCGGGAAAGCCGACACCGCTTTGATTGATGATATCCTGGCAGCCATTCCCCCCGAAAAGGTCATCTGGGAAGCCCCCCTGAAACCCCAGCAGGTTTGGTTCCTGAAACTGCTGGGCCACAACGTCAACCTGGGCAACATCGCCCCTGCCGACATCATCCCGCTTGAAACCCTGCGAATGGGTCTGCGCGGGGATACCTTCTTTGACTTCCTGCCCGAATCTTTCAACCATTTCAAGCTTTCGCCCCAATAATACTTGTAGTGCATTGGGTTTGGACAAGGTTTTATTATCAGGGGAGAAAACCCTAGCTTCGCCTTCCAAAAAGAAATAATCACGCCACTAAGGAACTTAAAGGAAACCCCAGGAGTCGTTAAATCATTAAAAAAACCACATTTCTTTTTAAAATTGATTCTGTAATATGAGCCGAAGACTGCCCGATTACCTGGTTATAGGCGCCAAAGGCATGGGCATGGGTGCCGCCGATGTCATCCCCGGAGTTTCCGGGGGCACCATTGCCTTTATTACGGGCATTTACGAAGAGCTCATCAACAGCATTAAATCGGTCAATGCCTCCCTGTTACGCACCTTTTTCCGCGAAGGTTTTGCGGCAGCCTGGAGACAACTCAACGGCAACTTTCTGCTGGCGGTTTTCTCGGGTATCCTTCTCAGCATTTTCTCGCTGGCCCGTCTCATCTCCTGGCTGCTTACCAACCATCAGATGCTGGTATGGGCATTCTTTTTTGGCCTCATCATTGGCTCAGCCATTTTTGTAGGGAAGAAGATCAATCGATGGAATGCCTTGACCATCCTGATGTTATTGGGCGGAACGGCCCTGGCATATTACATCACCATTGCCACCCCGGCCACTTCGCCCGAGGGTTTGTGGTTCATTTTCCTTTCGGGGGCCATTGCCATTTGCGCCATGATCCTGCCCGGCATATCTGGCAGTTTTATCCTGCTGCTGATGGGTAAATACGAATACATCCTCAATGCCGTAAAAGAATTCAAGGTGATGGTATTGGTGATTTTTGGTATCGGTTGTGTTGTAGGCATTGTTGCTTTTTCCAACGTCATCTCCTGGCTGTTCCGTAAATTCCATAATGCCACCCTGGCCCTGCTTACCGGCTTTATGATCGGTTCACTCAACAAGCTATGGCCGTGGAAACAGGTTCTTGAAGAACGGCTTAACAGCCATGGTGAACTGGTGCCTTTCCTCGAAAAAAGCATCGCCCCGGCCCGCTTTGCAGAGATCACCGGGCAGAGCACCCAAATGATCCCCATCCTGGTATGCGCCCTGGCTGGGCTTTTATTAATATTTATTTTTGAAAAGCTTACCCACGGGGTAGGCGAAAAAGCCTGAAACAAATGCGCATCTTTGGCCTTATCGGATATCCCCTGGGTCACTCCTGGTCGGCCCGGTTCTTTAACGAAAAATTCCGCAGGGAAAACATCACCGATGCGGTATATAAGAATTTTCCCATCGAAAGCATTGAGGAACTTCCTGCTCTGCTGGAATTTGAACCTGAACTTGCAGGCCTCAACGTGACCATCCCCTACAAGGAAGAAGTAATCAATTTTCTTAATGCCATCGAAAAGACGGCCCTCGAAATAGACGCAGTCAATACCATCCGCATTATCAGGAAAGAAAACAAACTGGAACTTATTGGCTACAATACCGATGTGGATGGCTTCCGGGAAAGCCTGACCGCCAGTGGAACCCTGCTTCCGCAAAAAGCACTAGTACTGGGCACGGGCGGTGCCTCAAAAGCCGTATGCTGGGTGTTGAAAGAACTGGGTTGCGAATATCGCCTGGTCTCGCGCAAGCCTTCAAGAAGAAAGATCCTGTCCTATGATGACCTCGACAGGGAAGTCATCCTTGGCCATACCCTGATCATCAACACCACCCCCCTGGGCATGATGCCCAACTGGGAGACATATCCTCCAATCCCTTATCAGTGGCTCGACAGCCGCCACTTCCTCTTCGACCTGGTTTACAATCCGACAGAGACCCTTTTCCTGAAAAAAGGAAAAGCACAGGGCTGCAAAACCCTCAACGGCGAAGCCATGCTGATCGGCCAGGCCCTCGAGGCCTGGGAGATTTGGAACCAATAAATAAGGGAATTTATTCCGAAAGCTTATTCCATTTGATCCAACCTGTCACCAGCAGGCTGGTCAGCACCACTCCCAGCACAATGCCATTCAGGGGGTTTACCCCGTCGATGGGTTCCTGCCAAAGGCGCGAAATGCCAAAGCCAATGGCAAACAAACCCACAACCAGGAGCGAAAAAAACATAAAGCTGTCGAAGATCCGCTCAAAATGGCTGAGCTGCTCATCCTCCTCCTGCTTTTTCCTGGCCGCATAATAAACCCTGGCATATGAACTTACGTTTCCAGGCCTGTAGTAGACCCGCTGAGCGGGATGCCCGTATTTGAGCCGCAAATCGTATTGATAGCGCTTTTGGTTATCGGAAAGTACCTGGTAGGCTTCATTGATCCGGAGAAACTCAGCTGGCGACTGCCCGGGGTTCACATCAGGATGCAAGGCCTTTGCCTTCTGGCGAAAAGCCTTCTTGATGCTTTCTTGCGAAGCATTTTGTGAAACACCCAATATCTGGTAATAATCTGCCAAGCTCCCTGGAATCTTTATCTAAAGTTACATATTTGGCAAGAAAAAATCAAGCAAATAAATCAGACTTCCTTGCCATCCCCCTCCTTGCCTGTGGTAAGTTGCCCGATGTTAAACGAAATCTCAGAAGGATCCTGGAACACCTTCAGGTCGAAGAATGAGATGCGCGATAAGATGTGATCGAAAATATCGCTCTGAATACTTTCGTAATTCACCCAGGCAATATCGTTGGTAAATGCATACACTTCCAGGGGTACCCCTTTTTCGCTGGGCGCCAGTTGCCGAACCATAAAGATCATGTCCTTGTGGATATGCGGATGGTTGGCCAGGTAATTTTTTATATAAGCCCGGAAGGTGCCGATATTGGTCAGCCTGCGACCGTTAATCGAGATGCTTCCATCAAAATCATTTTCCCGGTTGTATTTTTCAACTTCTTCCTTTTTTTGCTTAATGTAATCCTTCAGCAAGTAAACCTTTTCAAACTTTTCAAGCATTTCTTCATCGCACACCTTAATACTTTTGGCATCAATGTTTATGGCCCGTTTGATGCGCCTTCCGCCCGATTGAACCATGCCACGCCAGTTCCTGAAGGAGTCTGACACCAGGGCATAGGTGGGAATGGTGGTAATAGTACGGTCAAAATTCTGTACTTTGACCGTATTCAGGTTAATCTCAATCACATCGCCATCGGCGCCGTATTTAGGCATTTCGATCCAGTCGCCGATCTGCACCAGGTTGTTGGCCGTCACCTGCACCCCGCCCACAAAGTTCAGGATGGTGTCGCGAAAGATCAGCATCAGCACCGCCGACGCAGCCCCCAAGCCGGTAAGCAGTAATCTGGGAGAGCGGTCTAGCACCAATGAAAAAATGAGAATAACCACTACAAAAATACCGAGGATCTTCAGCACCTGCATGTACCCCTTGATGGGCCTGGTCTTCGAAATATCGAAGTTCTCGTAAATGGTTTCCAATGCATTGAGCACGGCAAAGCTCACCATGGTCACCACAATGATAATATAGACATTGGTAATCAGGTATATCCTGTCGACCAATTCAGGGTATTCTGACAACAAAGCCCTTCCAAACCAAAAGATAATGACCACAGGAGCCAGGTGCGACATGCGCGAAAACACCTTTTTGTCGAGGAAAACATCATCCCAGCGGTTTGGGCTGCGGCGTATCACCTTGGTGAGCACCACCAGGATAACCTGCTTGGCGATCCAGTTTGCAACCCAGCTCAGCACAACCAACACGAGAATAAAAAAGACGACCTTAAAAGAAGAGACGGCTTCGGCAGGCAAGCCAATGCCATTAAAAAGTTTTTCGGCAAACCTTTCCAGAAACTGAACCACTAATAATTGCATACCCCTGTCTTTTTTTCTAACAATCCACAAATATCATTCTTTTTAACCAAAAAAGAAAATAAGCGAGGAAGCCCTGTCTTCACGAACCCAAACCCGCAAACTGGCAAATGAGCAAAAAACTATTTAACTGATAAATACAATGTATTGGCTCAATTCTGCCAAGGTAACTTCCATCCGGCGAATTTCCCGGAAAAAGGACCTGTCCTTTTTTGAAGAAAGACCTGTCTGGCTCATAGTTAATACGGAGTTTATACGGTTTAAACCGTATAAACTCCGTATTAACTCCGTATTAACTATGAACGTGGTAAGGTTTAAGAAAGGATAAGATTCGCTGAAAGCCCCATTGCTGAACCATTTGGGAAGATTGTCAATAGCTTATAAAAATGCCTATCTTTGCAGGCAATCATTCCTGAAAGGCAGAAAGGTATTATCAAAAACAGGCGAAACTTTTTTACTCCAGGTGCCCCGAAGAAAAAAGGGAGGCAGGGCAAGCAAGAAATATACGGGAAAAGTCACGTGACCGTGGTTTCAGAACGGATGTAGTTTTTGAAAAACAAAAAAATAAAAACATTTGTCTATCTGAAAAAAAATGCCGTACTTTGCACTCCCTTAAAAAAGTAGAGATTACAGTCAGAACAAAAAATATTTTCAGAGATGTCACGAATTTGTCAGATAACCGGGAAAAAGCCCATTGTTGGTCATAACGTTTCGCACTCAAATATTAAAACCAAGCGCTGGTTTTATCCCAATATCCAGGAGAAGAAGTTTTTCGTGCCGGAAGAGAATCGCTGGGTCACCCTGAAGGTGTCTGCAAAAGGGATCAGGATCATCAACAAAAAAGGGATCTATGCCTGCATCCAGGAAGCCCGCAAAAAAGGCTTCATGCAATAATATTATCTTCCTGAAAGGAAAAAATAAGGCTGTCGGAGCGAATCGACAGCTTTTTTTTTGCCAGTAATTGCGGGGGTTTCCTTGTTAAATTTACATAAAACGACTGCAAGCATGGGGCTGTTTTTGGCTTGTAAACAGTTTATCGTTAATTTTACCTTTTGTTTTTATCTGGCACGATGACCTTTCGAAAGTTTCTTCCCTTTATGATCCTGTTTACCGGGCTGATATTTTTCATATCGGTCCTGTCGTTGCAGGCTCAGCGGATTCCCCGGCGGGTCATCCAGTTTTCTGGCTTGGTGGTGACGGGCGACAGCCTGGCCCCGGTGCCCTATACTACGGTTTGGGTCAAAAACACTCGCCGTGGTACCATCACTGATTTTTACGGGTTTTTCTCCATAGCGGTGTATGAGCGCGACACCCTCCGGTTCTCTTCGGTGGGCTTCAAGGAAGTACTTTTTGTAGTGCCCGACACCCTGAGCCAGCCCCGGTATTCAGCCATACAGGTCATGAGTCGTGATACGGTTTACCTGACGGAAACCGTCATATATCCCTGGCCCACCCGTGAACAGTTTCGCCACGCCTTCATTCATGCGGAAATCCCCGACGATGATTACGACCGTGCGATGCGCAACCTGGCGCGGGCAGAAATGAAGGAGCGCATGCAGAAAATGCCTATGGACGGAGGCATGAACTACCGCCACGCCATGCAACAGCAATCCCAGCGACTGTATTATGCAGGGCAGGCCCCACCCATGCGTATCTTCGACCCCTTTGCCTGGGCCGAGTTCTTCAAGGCCTGGCGTGAAGGCAAATTTAAGCGCAGCGATTAATATTCGCGCGAAAGCAATATTTCTTTTTTCCCGCTGTTATTATTTGAGTCAAACAAGGGTCTTTCCGTGAATTACGCAAGAGACCGCAAAGGGCTTTTTATTATTTTTGCCAGGTGAAGCAAGTCCGTTACATCTTCCTTTTTCTTTTCCTGGGTTTACCCAGTCTTTCCTCGCTTGCCCAACAGTCGTGGGTAGAAGGCTTTATCCTCAGCGAGCAGGGGGCTCCGCTTGAGTTTGTAAACGTGGCTTTGGAAAATACAACCACGGGCACGACCAGCAATGAAGCGGGCTATTTCAGGCTAAAAGTGTCGCCCGGACCGGCTGCACTGCTGGTATCGCACCTGGGATATGTATCGCGGCGGATCGCTTTTACCGTAAGTGCTGGTGAGAGCCGTCGGATCAACATCACCCTGGAAGCCTCCTTGACCGATTTGCCCGATGTGGAGGTGCGCGAAAGACAAATCCTTTCTACCGATATCACCCGCCTCGACCCCAAGCTGGTGGCGGTGTTGCCAGGGCCCTCCAGTGGTGTGGAAGGGCTGGTAAAGACCTTGCCGGGTGTTTCATCAACAACCGAGCTCTCCTCTCAGTATTCCGTCAGGGGGGGTAACTTCGACGAGAACCTGGTGTATGTAAACGACATCGAAATCTACAGGCCGTTCCTCGTGCGGTCGGGGCAGCAGGAAGGGCTGAGTTTCCTGAACAGCGACCTGATCAGCAGCATCAACTTCTCGGCCGGGGGCTTTGAAGCCCGCTTCGGTGACAAGATGTCATCAGTGCTCGACATTGAGTATCGGAAGCCTGAAGCCTTTGCCGGCTCGTTCTCAATGAGCCTGCTGGAAGGCTCCTTACACCTGGAGGGGCTTACGGAAAACAAAAAGACGACTTTACTTTTCGGACTTCGGCATAAATCGAACCAATACCTGCTGGGCACCCTCGACACCAAGGGCGATTATAAGCCCTCGTTCTCGGATGTGCAGGCACTGGTGACCCACGACCTGAGCAATAAGCTGGAGATCAGCTTTCTGGGAAATTTCAGCAACAACCGTTACCTGTTTCAGCCCGTGGTTCAGAACACCCGTTTTGGAACGGCTACAGAGGTCAGGCAACTCACGGTATATTTCGATGGGCAGGAGGTGGACAAGTTTGTCACAGCCATGGGCGCCCTGTCACTGAAGTACAAGCCTGTGGAGGAAATTAACCTTCGCCTTACTGCCAGCGTTTTCCAAACTGACGAGACCGAAAATTTTGACATCCTTGGGCAATACTGGCTCTACAGGGTGGAGACGGATATGAGTCAGGACGGTTTTGGCCAGCCCACAGGCGAAGCGCTGGGGGTTGGATCTTTTCTCAATCACGCACGCAATTACCTGAATGCCATTGTGTGGAATGCAGAACACCGCGGCGACTGGGTAAGTGAAGACCGGGTATTGCGGTGGGGGCTTAAATTCCAGCACGAGGACATCTTCGACCGGCTGCAGGAATGGACCCTGATTGATTCTTCAGGGTATTCACTGCCACGACCTCCCGGAGGACAAATCCTTCTGCAGGATACCATTTCAGCACGTATCGGACTCAAGACCAATCGTCTGTCGGGCTTTGTGCAAAACACCTGGGACATTGACCGCAACCATGGCAGATTTTCGCTTACGGCGGGGCTGCGCATAAACTACTGGGACTTTAATCAGCAATTCCTGCTAAGTCCCCGGGCCACCCTTCTCTATAAGCCTCTGGTCTGGCCTCGCCTGGTGTTCAGGGCTTCGGCAGGCTATTATCACCAGCCGCCCTTTTACCGGGAGTTGCGCAACTTTAAGGGCGAACTTAACTATGATATTGAAGCCCAGGAGTCTATCCACTTTGTGTTGGGTTCTGAATACAATTTTACAGCCTGGAACCGTCCCTTCAAATACACCACCGAAATTTACTACAAGCAGCTCAACAACCTGATCCCCTATGAACTCGACAATGTCAGGATCCGGTATTATGCCGAGAACCTGGCCTCGGGCTATGCCACAGGGCTTGACATGAAGGTGAACGGTGAGTTTGTCCCCGGGGTGGAGTCATGGGCGAGCCTGTCGCTGATGAAAACCGCCGAGCAGATCGAGGGGGCCTTTTACACCGATGACGAAGGCAACCAGGTGCCAGCAGGATATATCCCTCGCCCCACCGACCAGCGGTTGAATTTCAGTCTGTTTTTCCAGGATTTCCTGCCACGTAATCCATCCTATAAGGTGCAGGTGGGCTTTATCTTTGGCACTGGCCTTCCCTTTGGGCCACCAACCTATGAACGCCAACGCGACACCTTGCGCATGCCGGCTTACCGCAGGGTCGACATTGGCTTCTCCAAACAGCTTATCAGCGAAAATACCAGCTTTTCGGAACGCAACCCCTTGCGGCATTTCAACAATATGTGGATCTCAGCAGAGGTGTTTAACCTGCTGGAGATGAATAACACCATATCTTATTTATGGATCAGGGATGTGGAGAACCGTTTGTTTGCCGTGCCAAATTACCTGACCAGCCGCCTGATCAATGTAAAACTTGTGGCGCGGTTCTGATAATTCCTGCCTTTTTGTCACCTCCTTGTCAGCCTTAAGCCTCAAATAAGTGGACATATTTTCCAAAATGGCCTCAAAAAGGAGGTTGGCACAATCATTGAAAGTCAATGACCAAAATAACCAACCGAGAACATTAAAAACATTATAAAAATGGGAAAAATTATTGGTATTGACTTAGGAACAACCAACTCATGTGTAGCCGTCATGGAGGGTAATGAGCCTGTGGTGATCCCCAACAGTGAGGGACGACGCACGACTCCTTCCATTGTGGCATTTACCGAAAATGGCGAAAGGAAAGTAGGTGATCCTGCAAAGCGGCAGGCCATCATAAATCCCACCAAGACCATCAGCTCTATCAAGCGTTTGATGGGTGAGACCTTTGACTCTTCTATAAAGGAACGAAGCCGGGCGACCTATTCTGTGGTGAAGGGTGACAACAACACCCCGCGCGTAAAGATTGACGACCGTTTGTATACGCCCCAGGAAATTTCGGCCATGGTACTTCAGAAAATGAAAAAAACCGCTGAAGATTACCTGGGACAGGAAGTGACTGAGGCCGTCATTACGGTTCCTGCTTACTTTAACGACTCACAGCGTCAGGCCACCAAGGAAGCCGGTGAAATTGCCGGGCTGAAGGTTCGCCGTATCATTAACGAGCCTACCGCGGCATCGCTTGCATATGGCCTCGACAAAAAAAACAAGGATATGAAAGTTGCCGTCTTTGACTTGGGTGGCGGTACATTTGACATCTCTATCCTGGAGCTGGGCGACGGGGTGTTCGAGGTAAAATCGACCCATGGTGACACCCACCTGGGGGGCGATGACTTTGATAACGCCATCATCGACTGGCTGGCAGATGAATTCAAAAAAGACGAAGGCATTGACTTGCGTAAAGATGCCATGGCCTTGCAACGCCTGAAGGAAGCTGCTGAAAAGGCCAAGATCGAACTCTCGAGTTCAACCAGTACCGAGATCAACCTGCCCTATATTATGCCTGTTGACGGTATTCCAAAGCACCTGGTGCGCACATTATCACGCAGCATGTTCGAGCAGTTGATCGACAAGTATGTTCAGGCCACCCTTGAGCCTTGTAAGCTTGCCCTGAAAGATGCAAACTACACTTCCAGCGACATTGACGAAGTAATCCTGGTGGGCGGTTCGACCCGTATCCCCAAGATTCAGGAAGTGGTTGAGAAATTCTTTGGCAAGAAGCCCTCGAAAGGGGTGAACCCCGATGAGGTGGTTGCAGTGGGCGCTGCTATCCAGGGTGCTGTGCTGACAGGGGAGATTAAGGATGTGTTGCTGCTCGACGTTACGCCGCTTTCACTGGGTATAGAGACCCTGGGCGGGGTGATGACCAAGCTTATTGAAGCCAACACCACCATCCCCACCAAGAAAACCGAGGTCTTCTCGACGGCTTCTGACAACCAAACCTCCGTAGAGATCCATATTCTTCAGGGAGAACGTCCCATGGCACGCGACAACCGCACCATTGGACGCTTCCACCTCGATGGCATCCCACCGGCACCCCGTGGCCTTCCGCAAATTGAAGTCACCTTTGACATTGACGCCAATGGAATCCTGAACGTTTCGGCCAAGGATAAAGCTACCGGCAAATCGCAGCAAATCCGCATTGAAGCCTCGAGTGGCCTCAGCGACAGCGAGATCGAGCGCATGAAGAAGGAAGCTGAAGAAAACGCCGAAAAGGACCGGAAGCTGAAGGAAGAGATAGACAAGCTGAATACTGCTGACGGACTGATCTTCCAGACAGAAAAACAGTTGAAGGAATTTGGCGACAAGGTTCCTGCAGACAAGAAGGAGCCCATTGAGAAGGCCCTGGCTGACCTGAAGGAAGCTCATAAGAACAAGGACCTTGCTGCTATTGACACCACCATGGCTGCCCTGAACAATGCCTGGCAAGCCGCCAGTGCAGAAATGTACCAGGCCACTCAGCAAGAAGGTCAACCCGGAGCCGAGCAGCAGCAATCAACCCCCGGCGACCAGGGAAAAGACGACGGCGAAGTAACCGACGTTGATTTTGAAGAAGTAAAATAACAACACTTCATAAATACAAAAGGGGTTAAGCTCAGGCTCAACCCCTTTTTCTTTTCGGGAAAGGATACTTTTTAAATGAGTTTCCTGACCACCTCAAGGGCTTTTTCATAATCAGGTTCGTTCCCAATCTCCTTCACGATTTCCAAATATTTAACAGTATCATCGCGGTCAATGACAATGACGCCTCGCGCCAGCAACCGCATTTCCTCAATCAGGAAGCCATATTTGATCCCAAAGTCGGTATCCTTGTGGTCGGAAACGGTGATGATTTTGTCGATACCTTCAGCATCGCAGAAACGCTTCAGGGCATATGGCAGGTCGCAGGAGATGGTGATGATCTGTACATTCCCTAAATTGCCTGCCTCCTGATTGAAACGGCGGGTTTGGGCCGCACATACGCCCATGTCGACACTGGGAACGGAAGAGATGATGCGTACCTTTCCCTGATAGTCGCTCAGGCTGACAGGCTTGAGATCAGCTCCAAGGGCGATAAAGTTCTTTGCATTGCTTCCGGGTTTCACCATCTTTCCCATTAGGGTCACAGGGTTTCCACCGAATGTCACTAAATTGGATGTTCTTTTCATGTTATACTATTTTTGTTACTAGAATTTAAAGCGGCACTTGCTTCCGGTTGCAGAAAAAGTGTCCCGTGGCTTCCCTTTGCCTAAGCGTAAGAGAAAAATTCCAGAGGAACAACAAATAGCATATTATTCAACTGAATTTAATCAAAAGTAAAAAAAAGAAGGTTTTTATCTGCAATAAATAAAAGTTTTTCTAATTTGTAGAAAGAAACTTACGGATAAAAAATTAATAAAGAGGTCTATTTCCTGTCGAAGAAAGGGTTTTTGGAAGTGGCGCTAAGCGGAATACCATAAATAATTTTATACTCCTCACCCAGGATATTCATTTCGCGGGCAGCCATTCCAATGGTGTACATCACCCTTGAGTCAACCCGGTGATCGGCTGCAAGGGCAACGGCCGATCCCACGGCAATGCCAAGGTCGGACGGGTTGAATATGCAAGGCACCTCGGGATGCTTTCCCTTGGTGGCGCAATCGGTATATCCGCACAAACCGCAATACTTCAACCCGAGCACCTTAATTCGGGTGCCTATGAGGACCACAACATCTGCTCCATTGAGCACATTGACAGCGTCGCGCAGGAAAATATGGTTTTGTTCGCGATCGCCAATTTCTTTGGTGGTCTTACAGAGTTGTTGGAGCTCATTATCGGTCAATATGGCCATAGCCAGGTTGTCCATTCCCCGGGCCTTAGGGGCAGTGCGGGCGGCAATTACCATTTTTTTTGCCACATCGATCAGGGCTTCCTTCCGAAGATCATTCTCTTTGATATGGGCCATTGAATGGGATTTTAAGAAAAACAGGGGAAAAAGCCCGGCATTAAACCTAATGCCGGGCCACAAAACAAAAACACCAGTTAGCTAAAATCGGCAAATTTGGCAATACTTTCAATATAAGTAAGGGGAACAACCACGGGTTCCTTTACCTGCGGGTTTTTGGCAACAATCACTTCTACTGCATCTTTGCTATGACCGTTGCTGGCCTTGCGGAACAAGTCGCTGCGATGGAGGAACAAAACTGAATCGGAGAGTTCGCTGAGGAACACGGGCAGGTCTTTGATGGAAGGTGGTTGTACGAAATTGAAAGGCGAACCAATTTGCGAAAAGAGCAAAATGGGGAGGTTCAGTTCGCGTGCAATATCCTTGATGATCAATACTATTTTGTTGAGCTGCTCATTGCGGCTATCGGTATCGGTAATGCTGGTGGAAAGCAATTCCAGGTAATCAATAATGACCAGGTCGACGTTGTGAACGATTTTTAATTGCCTGGATCTTTTCACCAGTTCTTCCGCAGAGAGCGAAGGGGTATCGTCGAGAAAGATCTTGGCTTTGGCAATGGAACTGATCAAAGAATGCATATGATCGCGCTCGCTGGCTTTCATGGAGCCTTTGCGGAGCTTATCAAGTGACATCCCGGTTTCACTTTCAATAAGCCGGTTGGTGATCTTGAGGTTAGAGCGTTCGGTTGAGAAGATCGCTACTGAATGGTTGTTTTTGATGGCCAGGTTGTTGGCAACAGACAATAAAAATGCGGTTTTACCCATACCGGGCCTAACCGCCACTGTGTAAAGTTGTCCTTTCTGAAATCCGCCTGTAATATGATCGAGCATTTTAAATCCGGTTGAAAGACCGGAAAGGGTGTCTTGCCCGGTGAAGTCTTTTTTAAGTGCCTGGTTTACCAGTTCGCGGATACTGGCAAACTCAAACACTTCTGACTGCTCTGTGATTTCTAAAGTGTTTTGTTCCATGACGATAAGTTTTAAAGAACGACATCAGTTCCAAATATAGTTAAAATTAACTGGAATAGGATGCTAAAAACCGTTAAATTAATGGTCCTTCAAAGTATATTCCAATTCCAGTTCAATCATGATTTCCCGCCAGGTTTCCAGCATCTCATCGTTTTCCGCATTAGATATCCAAACCACCTCGACTGGGTTGCCTTTCTGGCGAAAGGCATTCATAATCTCCATGATCTGGAAGAGGTATTTTGAAGAACTGGTGTTAAAATAATTTATCCTGAACTCCACCAGGGTTTGCTGGCGAGTATTGCGCACATAATCGCGAACCCAGTTCAGAAGCGGTTGAAAAAAATCAACGGCATTCTCAGGATAAGAATTGCCCGAAAAACGCAACAGCCCTTCATTAATCCGAAACTCAACGCCAAAAGAGGCAGGGGTGGCTGCAATCATCAAATCTCTGAGAACCGGGGCCTTTTTCTTCATGTTTTTTCTGAAAGAATTTTTCAGCCTTTTTACTGTCGAAGTTGACCAAGATAAGCATTTTTTGTCTCCAATCATACGACCGGTTAATATTTCATTAAAAGTCCCGGATTAATACCATGAATCGAGATAACGGAATCCCATATTGTTTCAGGCATTGAAGAGTTTCCTAAATAAACCATTCTATTAAACAAAATGACAAGAAACAAAAGAATAAATTTGAACTTTTGTATACCGATGTTGTTGATTAAGTGAAACCAAAAATCTATTTTGACATTACAGAAATCGATCAGGTTCTGACTATTGGTTTTTGATAAAGATTAAACAAGTGAATACCCCATGATCCGTTACTCCATCAACGACCTTGAAAAGATCACAGGCATTAAAGCCCATACCATAAGAATATGGGAAAAGCGGTATGATGTGGTTTCGCCCAAGCGCACACCAACAAACATTCGGTATTACAATGATGAGGACTTGCTGCGGTTGCTCAATATCAGCACCCTCAACAAACATGGTTTCAAGATTTCTGACATCGTCAGTATGTCTTCAAGTGATATCTGCGAAAAGATCCGGGATATTTCGAGGACTTCCACTGACTTTGAGAGCCAGATCAACAACCTGATCGTGGCCATGATCGAACTCAATGAAGAATCTTTTGAAAAGGTGCTTTCGAGCACTATATTAAAGATTGGTTTTGAGAAGACCGTCACCCATGTTCTCTATCCCCTGCTGGAGAAGATCGGGGTGCTTTGGCAGATTGGCACAATCAATCCTGCCCAGGAGCACTTTCTTACTAACCTGATCAGGCAAAAGATGATCGTTGCCATTGACGGGCAAAACGAACCCCTGGCGCAAGATGCAAAGACCTTTCTGTTATTCCTTCCTGAAAAGGAATGGCACGAGTTGGGCTTGTTGTTTTACACCTACCTGATCAAAAAAAACGGGCACAAGGTTATTTATCTTGGCCAGAATGTTCCTTTTAAGGATGTGACCGAAGTGGTAAAAATTCGCAAGGCCGATTACCTGCTGACTTATTTTGTGGCTGCCATGCCTCAGAAAGACATTCCTTATTATATCCAAGACCTTTCTAAAGCGCTCCCAGACAAAAACATTTTCATTACCGGACACCAAGTGCACGAAATTGATTTCAAGCTGCCCAAAAATATCATCATTCTTAACAATACTGAGGATTTTAAACGACTGGTTTAAATCCTTTACTTAAAAGTTAAATTTCCTTTTCTTTTATTTTTGGCAAGAAGGCATTCAATAAATCCCGAAAAATAACTTCGAATTTTTTTGGCTTTTCATTTTCCCAACCATTTCATTGCTGTGAGCCAAATTCAACAAGGTCGGTTAATCTTACTGAAACGTGCAATTGAAAGGTAAATGGGTATCCTTTTACTTGTTCACAATTCTTGTTTCTCTTTTCCTTAAGATTATTTAACAAATAATTAAACCGGGTATCCACCAAAATATCCCCGAAAAAGCTTAAATTTAATCTATACAAGCTATAAATCAGCTGCTAGATGAATTCTTTTTATAATTTGTATATGTTAAAATTTAAAAAAAAGCTTGGAGGTAATAATTTTTTGTTTAACTTTACAATAAATAAAATTAAACAAACCCAAAAACCCGAACAGTCATGACAGCAATGGAATTCAACTATAAGCTCCTGGGTCTTCAGAAAAATCTGAAATATTTTGCCTATACCCTGACCTCGAATTACGAAGATGCACAAGACCTTGTTCAGGAAACTTTTCTAAAGGCGCTCACCAACCGCGATAAGTTTACCGAAGACACCAATCTCAAGGCTTGGGCCTTCACAATCATGAAGAACACCTTCATCAACAATTACCGTCAGAGTGTGCGCAACAACACCATTCTTGATAAAACTGACGACCTGTATTACCTGAATCTCTCAAAAGAAAGCAATGAAGGTCTTCCCGATAGCAGCTATGCTACCAAAGAGATCCACAAGGAAATCAAGCGGATTGATGAAGACCAGCGCAAGCCTTTTGAAATGTACAACGATGGTTACAAATACAAGGAAATAGCTGAACAACTTAACCTTTCGATCGGTACAGTAAAGAGTCGTATATTCTTCACCCGCAAGAAGTTAATGGAGGCGCTCAACGAGCAGTAAGCCGCAACCTCAACCCATATATATCCCCCCCAGAAACCCCGGTACAGGAATGTCCGGGGTTTCTTTTTCGCCGCTGCTCATTATTTGCTAAATTTGCGTTTATGTTTACAGGATAAGATACAACTATGCGGGTATTCAAGTTTGGGGGAGCCAGCGTAAAAGACCCGGAAGGGGTCAAAAATGTTGCATCCATTATACGCGAGCATGGCGACAAGTCATTGGTGATCGTGGTTTCTGCCATGGCAAAAACCACCAATGCCCTTGAAATGCTGACCCAGTATTATATGGAAGGCCAGGCTGAAGCCATGAAACAGGTTTTCGAGGAGGTCAGGCAGTTTCATCTTAATATTATCCATGGGCTTTTCGGGGACCCCAAACACCCTGCCTTCTTTCATGTGGAACAGACCTTTTTTCACCTGTTGCGTTACATTGAAGAAAAGCCATCAGGCAACTACAACTATGAATACGACCGCATCGTGTCGACCGGAGAGATCGTATCGACTCAGATCGTTAGCCACTACCTGAATTATTCAGGCGTTCGCAACCAGTGGTTTGATGCCCGCAAGCTGATTATCACCGATGCCAGTTTCCGCGATGCGCGCATCGACTGGATCTTGACCCCGCAGGCCGTAAAAAAAGCACTATTACCTTACCTCAAACCTGCCGAAAACAGCAATAAACCGGGTATTGTGCTGACCCAGGGCTTTATCGGAGCCACTACACAAGGCTTCACAACTACCCTCGGACGTGAAGGCTCTGACTTCTCGGCGGCCATCCTGGCCTATTCGCTGCAGGCCTCGGAGGTAGTGATCTGGAAGGATGTTCCCGGCCTGCTGAATGCCGACCCCAAACTGTTCGATCAAACTTTGTTGATGCCCAATATCAGCTATCAGGAAGCCATCGAGCTTTCCTATTACGGCGCAACGGTCATCCACCCGAAAACGCTCAAGCCTCTCCTCAGCCGCAACATCCCCCTAAAGGTTAAGTCTTTCTTCCAGCCTGCAGAACCCGGCACCATCATCAACGAGGTCAGCGAGCACGATAGCCTGGTGCCCAGTTACATCCTCAAATTCAACCAGGTCCTGGTTTCAATATTCCCAAAAGACTTCAGCTTTATTGCTGAGCATAACCTTTCAAGAATCTTCTCCGATTTTGCAAAAAACGGTGTAAAGATTAACCTGATGCAAAATTCAGCCATCAGTTTTTCTGTTTGCTTCGACCGCGATCTGATCAAAACCCCTGCCCTTTTGCGCGACCTTGAAAAAAATTTCAACGTAAAATACAATTACGACCTGGGGTTGATCACCATCAGGCATTACGAAAAAGCACAGGTGGATCAGCTGATTGCAGGCCAGGAAGTCCTCCTTGAACAAAAAAGCCGCATCACTTTGCAGATGGTGGTCAGAAAAAACAAATAACCAAAAAGTTGGGTTTTCCCCATTTATTCAAGGAATAAAAAACAATCGCCCCCTGCATTCCTCTCCAGAAAATGCAGGGGGCTTTCCATTCATTTCTTTAAGATAGCGGTCCTGCGCCTAATTAACTGACGCTACTTTCCGGTCAAACCTGCGCTTAAAGGCTTCGTTTACATTTTGGCAGGAGTTGCCCACTTTTTCCAGGGTAAACTCTTGGTAATAGGCCGGATTAAGACTCCGGCTACCAGAATATTTTATCGGTATCACCAACCTGGTGTTGTATACAGGGTTGTCTTCCGGGTCAAATTTTCCTTCATTGGCAGGATGATTGCGTATAAACCAGGAGCACACCTCATATTGCCGGTAAATACTACCCCAGGTATCGCCACTGCGAACCACATATTCCACATCGGCAGGAAGCGTCCGGTCTGCCGCCTCGTCCCCAGCTTGTTCATCTGAAGTTACCGAAAGGGTATCATTTTCAGCGGCAGTCTCCTGCGAAACACGCACATTCACCGGCTTATTAGGGTTGACCAAAAAGAGGTCGTAGAACATATAGGCCAAAATTAGGATTCCCAGTCCGATCAAAACATTGCTAAGCACTTTATTTTTAGGCCTGTCTTCAATTTTGGCCTGAATGCGTTCTTTAACGGAAGGCCCTGCAGTAGTTTTCCCAGCCGCAAAACTGCGTTCGGTTTGATCTAGATTATAGAAAGCAATGAGTTGGGCGGCGGCAGGCTGTTCAGTTTTGATCTCCCCGGCCAGTTTAATCAGGCGCTGCAACTTGGTATGGGTGGGCATGCTATCGGCCATCACCGTGCAGAAGGCTTTGTCACGCATCAATGCCCAGGTTGTTCCGGTGCCTAAAAACAATTGGTCGCCGTCCACTGGCACCAGAGCCTGTTCGCAAAGGGCCGGCTCGGCCAGTTGTTTCACGCCCAGGTATAAAATGGAGCTGGTTTTAGAAAGGGGTTCCCCACTATCGGCCCCTTCTTCCTTTAAGGGCCAGGTGAGCGGATAACGCCTTTTACCTGTATAAAGGAACAAAGATACCTCGCCCATCCAGGCGTAATAAGCCTTTCCATCCTGAACCAGCACACACAGCACACTGGCCTTTTCAGCCTCCACACCCTCCTTCTTACGGGTCATCTCATAAACAAAACCATTGGCATAGACCAGCGCATTGCGGACTGCTTCGCGCGGATCATCCAGCACTTCATTATCTAAATAATAACGTACACGTTCGTTGATCACCTCACACAACTGCTGATCCCCTTCCAAAACCTTTTCAGAACCCGAGACGACAAACGCAAAACCATTGGCCGTCTCAAAATCCTGAAAACAATGGAGCACTGGATAGGTTTCTGCATCCGTGTTATGCAATCCGGCAAATTCAAAGTTTTTTAATTTTCTGGTAGCCATAGCTTTTCGATTTCAATCAAATAGAAACATTCTTTTCCTGGGAATGGGGCATGCCAATATATAAAAAATTTTGGGATTTATTGACCCCCTTCACCCGCCTGTTGGGCCAGCAGGAGAAAATCCTCCAAATTCATCTGTTCCGGTCGCCTTCCCGCAAAATCAGCCGGCAAGGCTTCCCAATTGATATTCACACCTCTCAGACTATTGTGCAATGTTTTTCTGCGCTGGTTAAAGGCAGCCTTCACCACGATAAACAGCTTGCGGGCTTCACAGGGCAACGCCTCATCTTTCCGCTGCATCCTGATAACGGCCGACTTCACCTTGGGGGGCGGATGAAAGACATGTTCATCCACCTGGAAAAGATATTCCACCCTGTAAAAGGCCTGGGTCAGGACGCTCAGAATCCCATAGGTTTTGTTTCCCGAAGGGGCGGCAATGCGCTGGCCCATTTCCTTCTGAAACATACCCACAAGTTCAGGCACCAAATCCCTATGCTCAAGAACCTTAAAAACAATCTGGGATGAAATATTGTAGGGAAAATTACCAATTATGGCAAAGGGTTCTCCCTTGGCAATGCCGGGAAGCGACATGTGCAGAAAATCGGCCTCCATCAGCCTGTCAGCAATAGCGGGAAAATGCTCTTTCAAATGGGCAATGGAATCGCGATCGATTTCTACCCCATGCCATTGGTATTCTTCATGGTGGATCAGGAATTTTGTCAACACCCCGGTACCCGGTCCTATTTCGAGTATCTTTTTGTATTTTCCAAACCCGGTAAGACTGCCGGCAATTTTTCGTGCGATGTTTTCATCGCGCAGGAAATGCTGTCCCAGGAATTTCTTTGGTCTGACGGGTTGAGGCATAAAGCATTAATTTACCATTCCGTCTCTTAAGGCCCTGAAACGGTTGCGGGCAGCCACAGCATTCAGGCTTCCGGGGTAATCCGACAGCAGTTGCTGATATAGGGTCATGGCACTTTCAAGTCTACCAAAAACTTTTTCCTGGAGGTCAGCGCGCCTGAACAGGGCCTCGTCGGCCAGCAGACCCTGGGGGTAGGTCTCCACGATGCGGTTAAAGAGTTGATCGGCCTCTTCAAAATTGTTTTGGGTAAGCATGATCTGTGCACGGGCAAAAAGCACATCATCGTGAATCGCATGGGTTGGAAATATCCTGGTGATAGAGTCAAATACCTCAAGGGCTTCCCCATAGTGGTTCATAAAGGTAAGCAATTCGGCCCGGGCATACATCTGGAGAGGTTCCGTATTGCCATCAGATCCAACATTATCCTGGATGCGAAGGGAGAGTTGCATGGCATCGTTGGCAATCAGCCTTGAGGTTCCAGCCTTCAGGACGTCAAGCTGTGCCTTCGCCCAATCAAACTCACCGATATAAAACGAAAGGCGTGCATTCTTATATTTAGCTTCGTGGGCAAGCGGATCATCCCTAAACCTTTTGTCGACCTGTGAGTAAAGCAAGGTCGCATCCCAAACCTGCCCGGAAAGCAACAGGATATCGGCCAGTTCAATGCGGCATTCGGCTTTGATCCGATTATTCACATCGGGCATATCCAGGGTGGTTTCCAGCAATTCAATGGCAGTTTCAAGTTTTCCCATGTAAAAAGCCTGCAGGTTAGCCAGGTTACGGATCAGCTTAACGGTCTCGGCCTGAGTCCCAAGCTCCTTAAGGGCTGCTTCATAATCGGCTTCAACCTTCAAAAGGTCTTCTCTGCTATAATCATACGAAGAAGTGACCTCCTTGAACCTTGCATCAAGGAATCCAGTCAGCGCATCCATATAATGCAGGTTATCTGGTCCCTTGTCGAGGAGGTATTGAAAGGCCTGACTGGCAATGCCATAGTCTTCATTGGTGGCAGCCAGTTGGGCCACTTCAAGCACCAGTTCACCTTCCTGGCGGAGGCGGCGGTCGAGGGCACGCGCCTGCATCAGGGCGATCCGGAAATCCTTTTGCTGTAGCGAGAGCCAGAGCAGCATCTCAGAATATAGAGTGTTACTTGGATTTTCCTGCGTTCGTGTCAACAGCACCTCATGCAAGGCATCATTCCTTGAAAAGTCAGGGTCATCGGTAATGGCATCCTGCAGGATGCCCCTCACCTGTTCGGTGGCCGAAGGAGTAGCTTCCACATAATCGATGTATTCACCCATCATGGCATTCAGGTCACCTTTACGCCTGTAAAGGGGTGCCAGCTTCAAATGAACGGGGTAGTTACTGCCCATCAGGCGGCGTCCACGAAGGTAAGTGTCGATTGCCAGGTCAATGTATCCGCGATTTCCGAATGCTTCTGCCTGGGCCACAACCCTGCGGGGATCAGCCTGCATCTCTTTCATAATGCCGTCAAACTGCCTTTGCATTTTCCGGGTTTCTCCGGCGCGGTCGTACACCCATCCCAGGTCTATTTCAAAACCAACCTGATCGGGCTGTTCGCGCATACGGTTTCTCACCAGGCGTTCAGCCTTGCGAAAATCCTCAAGGGCAAACAAGCATTCCAGGTAGTTGCTGTAGGCCACCGGATCAGGGTTTTTATCCATCAGGGCTTCGTAAAGGGCCGCAGCCTTTTCATAATCGCCCTCCCTGAAATACTGGGCAGCCAAAAGCTCGTCGGTTCTGTCCTGTGCAATGGCCGGAACGGCCATCAGCACAAAAGAACCCAGTATGAATGCGAAGAACAGCTTTTTCATTTCAAAGCAGGGATTGCGTTACCTGTAAAACGCCTGCAGGTACCAATTGTTTTGCCGGTAAGGGCACGAATGCACTATGCGATCACCTCAAAACCAGTATAAGGTTGAAGGGCTTTGGGAATACGAATGCCTTGAGGTGTTTGATTGTTCTCGAGCAATGCAGCCACGATGCGCGGAAGGGCCAGTGCACTTCCGTTCAGCGTATGGGCCAGAGTGGTCTTCCCATCCTCGCCGCGAAAGCGGAGTTTCATGCGGTTCGACTGGAAAGTCTCGAAATTGGAGATGGAGCTTACCTCAAGCCACCTTTGCTGGGCGGCCGAATACACCTCCATATCGTAAGTCAGGGCCGAGGCAAAACTCAGGTCGCCCCCGCAGAGCCTGGCTACCCTGAAAGGCAACTCCAGCTTTTGCAGCAAGCCCGAAACATATTTCACCATTTCATCCAGAGTGTCGTAACTCTTATCAGGGTGGGTGATCTGCACGATCTCCACTTTGTCGAACTGATGCAGGCGGTTCAGGCCCCTGACATCCTTACCGTAAGACCCGGCCTCACGCCGGAAGCAAGCCGAATAGGCGGTGCTCATTACCGGCAGATCTTGCTGACGCAGGATCATATCGCGAAAAAAGTTGGTCACCGGAACCTCGGCCGTTGGGATTAGGTAGAGGTTATCGAGCTGCACGTGATACATCTGTCCCTCCTTATCGGGAAGCTGCCCTGTTGCATAGGCCGAGGCTTCATTCACCATCAGCGGTGGCTGGTATTCGGTATATCCTGCCTCCACGGCATTGTCGAGGAAAAAGCCAATGAGTGCCCTTTGCAGGCGCGCCCCCTTGCCTTTATAAACAGGGAATCCAGCGCCTGTGATACGGGTGCCGCATTCAAAATCGATAAGGTCGTATTGCTTCGCAAGCTCCCAATGGGGCAAAGCCCCTGTTGCCAGGGCGGGAATTTCTCCCTCCGAATGAACGATGGTATTGTCTTCCGACGATTTTCCGACAGGCACGCTGCCGTGAGGAAGGTTGGGCAGCTGTAACACCAGTTTGTCCTGTTCGGCCGACAGGCCTTCCAGGATCTCCTGCAGCGCCTTCACCTGTTGCTTGAGCAGGGCGGTGCGTTCTTTCAGGCTTTCTGCCTCCTCCCGTTTGCCCGATTTGAACAGGGCACCGATGTCGCGGGCCAGCTGATTGCTCTCGGCCAGGGTGTCATCCAGGCTCTTCTGCGTGCGGCGGCGTTCTCCATCCACTTCCAGAATGCGGTCAATAATGGCGGCGGCATCAAAATTCTTTACTTTCAGGCGTTCAACCACCTCTGCCGGTTGGTTGCGGATGATTTGTATCTCGATCATAAGAAATTAGGCTTTTTGAAGATTGCAGCCTCAAAATTAAGAAGAATTCGCCGACTATGAGCAAGAAAGAAAGGTTAAGGTTGAGGTTCAGCCTGAGATTAAGGTTAGGATTGAGGCTGGGGGAAAAGTTAAGGTTGAGATTGAGAAAAAAATGGACGTTAACAATAAGCCTTTTACAAAAAAAGATTCCCGCCTTCCGGCGGGAACCCTTTGTATGGCGGAGAGACAGGGATTACTTCAAGTGATCCCTCAAGGGGGGTGGCTCATGCAAAGGGTTCCTTCGCTCCGCTCAGGTATTTTTTTATGTACGCACCCTCAAACTCTGTTTGGGATGCGTACATAAAAAAGGATTCCCGCCTTCCGGCGGGAACCCTTTGTATGGCGGAGAGACAGGGATTCGAACCCTGGGTCCGCTGACGCGGACAACGGTTTTCGAGACCGCCCCATTCGACCGCTCTGGCATCTCTCCTGTTGTGGAACAGCCCATGGCTGTATCCTAAAAAAAAATCCTGCAATGGCAGGATTTAAGATTCCTTGCGGTAGCCTTTATTCGGCAGCGGCAACAGGCTCAATGGAAACAAAAGACTTGTCTCCGGCTTTCTTTTTGAAAACCACCTTGCCATCAACCAGGGCAAACAGGGTGTGGTCCTTGCCCATTCCCACGTTATTACCGGGAAAGTGGGTGGTGCCTCTTTGCCTTACAATAATGTTGCCGGCAGTGGCCAACTGGCCGCCAAATACCTTCACGCCGAGACGCTTGCTATGCGATTCGCGGCCGTTACGTGAGCTACCAACTCCTTTCTTGTGTGCCATATCGTTTTATTTTTTCTGTTTGCAAATACCTTAAGCAACGATCTCTTCGATTTGGATGTGGGTCAGGGGCTGACGGTGGCCGTTCATCTTCTGATAGCCTTTCCTTCTCTTCTTCTTGAAAACCAATACCTTGTCGGCCTTAACGTGGGCCAGTAACTTGGCTTTCACCTTGGCGCCATCCAATACGGGGGTACCAATCTGTACCTTATCACCGTCGGCCAGCAACAACACCTTGTCAAATTCAAGCTCTGCACCTTCATCCTGGTGGATAAGGTTTACATAAAGCTTCTGATCTTTGGCGATCTTAAACTGCTGCCCGCCTATCTCAACAATTGCGTACATTTCTATTTTGATTATGATGTTTACTTCAAATATTGGGGTGCAAAGATAGAAAATTTTTTCTCAACCAACAATGCCTTTTTATAAAAATGGTCAAATATTATTTTGAAGTTGTGGTATTTAAACATTTCTTTCAACCCAAAAGCCTGCTGCCAGGGTTTATTTTCAATGCCGAAACCAAGTCTATGAGCCCATTTCTTTAGTTCTTTCAGGCCCTTTCCCTCCTGCCCTTAACCAGTCTGCGAAGCAGCCCCGGCTGCCGGTTAGCCATATAGACGCCCACCAGGATAAGGGTAATCCAGAGCAGATAAACCAGCAGGAAGGCTTCCCCGTCGAGTACCCCCCAGAAGATGCTCACGATGGGCATCATATAGGTTACTGTAGAGGCAAAGAGTGCTGAGGTTCGCCTGATCAGCCAGTTGTGCATCACCATGCTAATTGCCGTACCAAAAATGGCCAACAAGGCCACATACCCCAAACTGATCCAGTTCTGTCCACCAACGACCATTTTCTCAGCAAATCCCGTTCCGGCAAACAGGTAAATGACAGCAGGAATACCAATGATGGTGAAGACCACCGAGGTAATGGTCACGGCATCAAAACCCACCAGGAACCTTTTGATGATGTTCATGTTAAGGGCATAGAAAATGGTGGCAAGCACAATGATCAACCCGTATAGGATGCCGTTGCCCAGGGCGGGGTCGTGCACAGCGGTGAGCAGCCCCACGGCGCCCACCAGCCCGAGAACCACCCCCAGCACGTTGATCCAGCGGGTACGGATACCAAAAAACATCACGCCCACCAGCAGGGTAAACAGGGGTGTAAGCGAATTGAGCACCCCGGCCAGGTAACTGTCGATGCGCGTCTGGGCAATGGCAAACAAAAAGGGCGGCACCCCGTTGCCCACCACCCCCGCAAGGGCAAAATACTTCAACTTGTTTAAGGGTACTTTCCTGATCCGTCGGAAAACAAAAGGCACCAGCACCGCAAACGAAATGCTGATTCGCAGGGCGCCCAGTTCCATCCCCGTAAACGAAACCAGGCCCTTCTTCATCAAAATGAACGAGCTGCCCCAGATGAGCATCAGCAACACCAGGACCATCCACTCCTTCAGGCCGGGTTTAGTTTCTTCATTCAAAGTCATCTGGGATTTTTGCGGGGCAAAGGTAAATAAATTCTGGTTCGGGAATCCTTTCTGGAATATCCCAACGCGCCCTATAAATAAAAATTTTCGCACCTTCCAGCCTCTTTTTGCTAATTCAAACCCCTCCTTTACTCATTATTGCACCCTCAATATCAATAAATCCCTAAATTTAGAAAAAATTAAAGGGCTCAAAAGTGAAAAGGAATTCTACCACAATTCCGATTGCTTTGCTATTGCTTTCGTTAACGTTGGAACTTTCTGCCCAATTCGGGGGAGGGCTCGCTCGTGAGGCAGAAACTTTGTATTTCAGACATTTCACCAAAGAGGAAGGCCTGCCATCTGATGTGGTTCGCTGGGTTTCACAGGACGTAACAGGCTATCTCTGGATTGCCACCGACAACGGGCTAGCCAGGTATGATGGGCATTCGATGAAAGTTTTCGGGCACAACCCCGAAGATCCCACTTCACTTTCCGAAAATTTAATTCTTGCCTTATATGAAAGCAGCGACTCCCTTTTGTGGGTTGGCACCAATAATGGTTTCTCTATTTACGATCCTGTTTTTGATGTTTTTACCAATTACCACCCCTTCGCCGTCGAGGGATATCATTTCCCGGCGGTAGAGGTTCATTACTTTTTTGAGGACCCTGATGGCAGCATTTGGATTGCCACTTCCAACGGTCTGGCGCATTTTGACCGAAAAAACGACAGAATTAAATGGATGCTTCAGGCAGATGAAAAAAGCCTTCCAGACGAAAGCCTCCTTTCATGGGTTTACCAGGTTGATGCCCACCCACGCAACAAGGATCAAATCGTGGCAAGCACCCAGGGAGGCATTTTATTCATTGATAAGAAAACGCATTCGGTTTTTCTGGAACCCGAAAAGGATACCAGTCACCGACCCGCTTCTCAGTCACTGTTTTTCGACGGTGACTCAGTGCTTTGGACCGGCGAATGGGCCACGGGACTAAAAAAACTAAACTTGGTGACCATGGAGTGGGAAATATTTACTATTTCTGATAAAGACCTTCTCACCATTCTTTTTATTGAAAGGAAAAACGATGAGGAGCTTTGGCTTGCAACGGTTGGTGAAGGCCTTGCGGTTTTCAACAAAAGGACCAGGACCTTCAGGTCTTATCCAAAATCCGATACCAACCCCAGGTCATTGCTGTCGAACTATCTGCAATGCAATATTTTAATTGACAAGAATGGGGATTTGTGGGTGGGTGGTAAGGAAGGCCTGAATTTTCTGGACAATTCCTACCGTTCGTTTCAAAGGCAGGTTTTGCCTTACGGAGTTGAAACAATACGAAGCATTTTCAGGGCCGAAAGCGAAGAGATGCTTTACCTGGGTACTGACAGCAGGCACAACATCATTTTTAAAGATGTACAAACCGGCGATTGGGGCTTTATAAAAGATTCGGAGGATGTAAAACCCAATGCAAGAATTTATTCCATTTTCCGCGACCATAGGGGCGTAATCTGGGCCACCAGCCTTAGAAACCATTTATTGTATATTGATCCGGCAAGCCAATCTTTAAGGGTGTTTCGTGACGGTGACAACAAATTCATCTCCTTTAATGACACCACTACCTTTCTGCGCGAGCTCGTGGAAGATCAGAACCATAACCTTTGGGTTTCGGCCCCGCGCCATGGTCTGATTCGAATTGGCAAAGACCGGAAAACAGTGCATTATCTGCAACATGACCCGGGCAATCCCAACAGTTTATTTAAAAGCAGGTACTACAACGACCTGATGGTGGACCACAAAAACCGGCTCTGGATTGGTTCTTACGACGGGTTCGGGGTTTATGACATTGAGACCGAAAGGTTTATTACGGAATTCCCCAATGAGATGAAAAATTTGGGTATCAGGAACCAAACCGTCCAGGGGTTTGCAACCGACAGTTTGGGAAGAATCTGGGCTTGCATTCCCGGCAAGGGGCTGCTTCGAATCACAGAAAACGAGGATGAAATTTCTTTAAAATTGTTTCACACGGTGCATGGGCTTAACGACCCCAATGTTTCGCGTATTGCCACCGACTCAAACCATAATTTCTGGATTATAAACGAGGGCTTGCTGTTTTTCAACCCCTACACCGAACAATTTAATGCCTTTGACAAAAGAAACGGACTGCATGAACTGAAATCACTCGACGACCGAATATTCATTGACTGGCAGGACAACATTTACCTGACTGGAAGCGGCGCTTATGAAAGCCAGAATGTGTCGGTCCTGAATGTTTCGAAAAACATTATAAACCTAATTATTGAGGATATTGAGGTGAATGGTGAAAGGATCATCCAACTTGGCCCAGGCCGGCACAATTCCTCTTTCATATTGAAGCCTTCCGAAAGAAATGTCAGGTTGCGTTTTACTGCTATTTGTTTTCAGGATGCCGACCGCATTCATTATGAATACCAGTTGCTGGGTTATGACGATCAAAAAAGCATAATCATAGCACCAGGCATGGCCAATTACACCAACTTGCCGCCTGGCAAATACCGCTTCGTGGTGAAGGCGGCTCACAGGGGTTTATGGTTTGACCAGGAAGCGGAAGTGGAATTCACCATTAAGCCCTTTTTTTATCAAACGACCTGGTTCTTTATTGCAGTTTTTTTAGTAGGCTTGCTGATAATTTTTGGGATTTTTCGCTATAGGGTAAGCAGAATAAAGAGTCAAGAAAAGATCAAATCAGACTTCGAGAAAAAGATTGCCGAAGTGGAAATGCAGTCGCTCAGGGCCCAGATGAACCCGCATTTTATTTTCAACTCGCTCAACAGCATCAACACCTTTATTTTAAAAAACAAGACCGAAGCCGCCTCGGATTACCTGAACAAGTTTGCCCGCCTGATACGCGCGGTTTTGAATAACGCCAAGCACAAGCTGGTTTGCCTTGAAGATGAATTGGATGCCCTGAAGATTTACTTGGAACTGGAGCAGCTCAGGTTTGACAATCGGTTTGATTTTTCCATAAAAACGGACAAATTTTTGGACACCAACCGGGTGTATGTGCCCCCCTTGCTTTTGCAACCCTATGTTGAGAATGCCGTGTGGCACGGCCTGCTTCACAAGGAAACCAGAGGCAGAATTGAGGTTTCAGCTCAAAAAAACGGGCAGCACATCATTTTTAAAATTCAGGACAATGGAGTGGGCAGGGAGAAGGCTGCCGAATTCAAAAGCCACTTCACGCCGCAAAATAAATCGGTTGGAATGTCGATAACAGCCGACCGGATAGCCATCATTAAAAGCTTATACAGCAGCGATGCAAAAATTTCGATTTCCGACTTACATGATCAAAACCACAAACCTGCAGGAACGAAGATCACCATCATGCTACCTTTGATAACCACAATTTAATTGCCATGAAAGCCTTAATTATAGATGATGAGCAACATTGTATTGATGCCTTGTCGATTTTGATTAAGAAATATTGCCCGCAGGTTACCATTGTCGACACCTGTTTGAGCGGCGAATGCGGTTTGAAATCCATCCAGACCCACCAGCCCGAACTCATTTTTTTAGACATTGCCATGCCCAAGATGAACGGCTTCGATTTGATCAGCATGCTGGAAGAGGTGAATTTCGAGATTATTTTCACCACTGCCTACGACAATTACGCCATCAAAGCTTTTAAGGTTAGCGCTGCCGATTATTTGCTGAAACCCATCGACCGTTTGGAACTGGTGCAAGCGGTAAAAACCGTTGAAGAACGAATTAAAATGAAAAAAAACTCCCAGGCCATTCACTCCAACACCGAATATTTAAATGTACTTCTTGAAAACTTGAAGCAGGGCAACAACCACTTTTCCAAAATAGCTTTACCTACCAACAATGGGTTGGAAATCCTGAACGAACAAGACATTTTATACCTGGTGGGTGACAGCAACTATGTGCATCTTCACTTGAAAAATGGGAAAAAACTGTTGGTTTCGAAAACCATAAAATATGTAGAAGAAAGGCTTCACGCCCATTATTTTTTCAGGATTCATCACTCATTCCTTGTAAACATTCACGAAATTGTCAGGTACAACAAAGGTGATGGCGGTTCGGTAGTGATGTCGGATGGAAGGGAGCTTTGCGTTTCGAAAAACAAGAAGGCAGAACTAATGACCATTTTGAAAGCCTGACTCCATTCGCTGTTTGCTAACCCAAACCCCCTGTTTACTAATTCATGATTGTCCGGCCTAAAAAGTTGGTTGATATTTGATTATGTCAGTTAAATCATAAATTCCGGGTATTATGAAAACAAAACCAATTGCACTGATTGTATCACTTGCCATTTTCAGCATGGGGTTTTTGCCTGCATGCGAGTCGGATGATGGCAGCATAGTGGCAACCAAAATTGAAACCTTCGTTTCTCTTGGAGGAGACGATGGCTACATTGAAAATTTATCGAACCGGGTAGTGCACGATTTTTACAGCCATTCACAAGGAAAGTCGCTTCTAATTGGCTGGAACTCCACTGGCCATTCTATGCGCAGCTTCATCAGTTTTGATGTTTCGGACATTATTCCCGGATCAAATCGCGAATTGATCATTGACGAAGCGATCCTTCAGGTCTACGAATCAAACACCAACATGCATCCTTTTGATGGCGCGGGCACAAGAGTTGTGAACTGTTTTATGGTCATGTATGGTTCGCTCGAGGCTTCTGCTTACGACCTTATTTCCTATAACGATTGCGGAACCATTGCCAGCTGGGGTTATAACGTATTGAAGGAATACCCTTTGAACCTCACCACTACATTAAACAACTTCATCAAAACTTACCCGAGTATAACCAAATTTCAATTCAGGCTTCAATTCATTCCCGATGGCAATGTAAATCTCCCCTCTCCCCTTTCAAGCGGCATCTGGGCCATTTTCTCGGGCGATGAAACCGCCAGGCCGGACTACCGTCCACAGCTTACCATTAAGTATCATTATAAGAACAAGGAATAATTCGGCATGCTGAATAACATAAAATCTTTTACCATGAGTACTCCCAAAAAACCCTTCCGCTTCCTGCTCGTAATACTATTTACAACTATCCTGGTATTGGCCAACCATGCTTGCAAAAAAGACCAGGGTGAAGACCCCCAGCCACCAGTAACCGATATAGATGGCAATGTTTACGAGACCGTAAAGATCGGATCGCAAGTTTGGATGAAAGAAAACCTCAAAACCACAAAATACCGCAATGGAGACCTCATACCCAATGTAACCAACTGGACTCCCTGGCTAATAGCCACGGAAGGCGCCTTTTGCCATTATGAGAACGTGGCTTCCTGGACAGATACTTACGGGCTTCTTTACAACTGGTTCGCAGTGAATGACTCCAGGCAACTTTGCCCCACAGGCTGGCACGTCCCCACAAAAAATGAATGGAACACCCTGGTAAATTTTGCTGGCGGAGAAAATGAAGCAGGCAACAGGTTAAAAGAACAGGGAACAGTCCACTGGAATGGGCCAAATACAGGAGCATCAGACACTTACGGGTTTACAGCAATTCCGGGTGGTTATCGAACCGGAGCTTTTAACTCTCCCGGCTACTATGCCATTTGGTGGAGTTCAACGTCTGAAAGCCCTGAGGATTCCTGGATACTGACCCTGATTGCAAATAACAGCAACGCCTATATTGAACGACAGGGAAATATTGCCGGACATTCAGTTCGGTGTGTAAAGGATTAAGAGAAAGGACTAAAAAAGCTGACATCCAGCGACTTTTCGCAACCGTTAACTGAATAAGAAAAATACACACCAATTGCTCATTCAAAATGCTTGTTTGCTAATTCATCTTTGCGATAAAATTTGATATGTCGCAAATTTGATTAATCACATTTTTAATACCTGCAAGATGGCTTCCTCTTACTCCCGGAAAAGCATTTTGTGACAATTCACCCAAAATGAAACACAGCTATCAAACTTGTTCTTTGTTGCTGGTCTTGTGGGTTTTCTGCCCGATTCTGACCTCAGGGCAACAACTGGAAGGGCTGGGCAGCCAGCAGGCCTTTTCCTTCCGTGGCAATTTCTCTGCTAATCTTATTGGCTACAATGCAAATGGAATAGTTGCGCGGGGCGACCCGTTCTCGCTGATGCTTTCAGCAAACGCCACAGCCTCCTTTTACGGCATTTCAATGCCTTTCAGCTTTCGATTCAGCAATAAGCGTGCCGATTACACCCAGCCTTTCAATCAATTCGGGCTGAGCCCTTCTTACAAATGGGCCAAAGCTCACATCGGTTACAGCACCGTAAATTTCGGCAACTACACAATGGGCGGACACAAGTTCCTGGGCGGTGGACTCGAATTGAACCCTGGTAAATTTCGCTTCGGCTTTGTTTATGGCCGTTTCAAAAAGAGCACCACAGCTGATGAGCAGGCCATTGACACTACCAGCACACTGACGCGCAAGGGGTTTGCCACCAAAATTGGAGTAGGTTCCGAAAAGACATTTTTCGATGTGATAGTACTAAAAATCAAAGATGATAGCACCACCGTTATACAACCCAGTGGTCAGTACATTCCTCCGGAAGAAAACCTTGTAACGGGCTTTAATACCCGAATTCAGCTTTCTGAAAAATTCTCCTTTGAAAGTGAAATGGCATTGAGTGTTTACACAACTGATGCATCAACAGTGCCAATTGAAAACTTTGATGATTTAGAAAACAAAAAAATCTATAAGGAAGCTGAGCGTTTTATGGCCATTAACCAATCAACGGATCTGCTTACAGCCATTCGCTCTTCGGTGAATTATTCCCAGAAAAATTTCAACACCCGGCTCGAATACCGCCGTATTGATCCTGGTTATAGATCCATGGGCACCTATTACCTTAACAATGATATTGAAAACATTACCATTGCCCCGGGTCTTTCGCTAATGAACCGAAAGCTTAACCTCAGGGGAAGCTTAGGCCTGCAGCGCGACAACCTTCAAAATACCAAAAAAGCAACCTCCCTGCGCACCATCTCCTCACTCAATGCATCCTACAATCCTTCACACATTTTTGGCATCGATCTGAACTACAGCAATTATGCCTCCAACCAACGCGCAGGTAAGGTTCCCCTGATCGACTCCCTTAAACTTTTTCAAACCACCCACAACCTCTCAATAATGCCAAGATTAATGTTTTCCGGTTCGAAATATAATCATATGTTAATGCTGATGATGGGCCGAATGGAACTAAGGGACTTTAATGAATCCACAAGTCATTTTACTGAAAATCAAGCCCTTTTGGCAAACTTTAATTACAACATCAGCCTCCTTCAGCAAGGGCTTTCATTTCTGATCGGGGCCAATTACACCGAACTTGAGAATAGCCTGATTTCCAGTGAAGCCATCGGGCTTACCTTTGGAGCCTCCAAAACCTTTCTTGAAGGCAAATTATTGGTTGGCTGGAACAACAGTTTCATTAAAACCGACCAAGACTTGGGTAAAGGCCGTGTAATCAACAGTATGCTGAACTCAACCTACCAGGTGGCCAAAAACCATGCACTTAGATTCAACTTATTTTACATCAATTCCTCCAATCCTGACGGGCTTACCACACAAAAATTCAACGAATTGAAAGGAGACATGACCTATGTTTTCACATTTTAAGCAAATGACAAGCGTTATTTCAGCACAAGCTGCCAGATATTTTTTGCTTTTCCTGATCTTAACATTCCTTTCTAGCGGTAAGGCTTATGCACAATTCTATCCGGTTCAGGTGAATGTGATGGTGGCCCCGCCCTACTCACCAAGTCTAAGTGACTATATCAGCAACCCAAACAAGATGATTGTAACGGTTCAAACCAGTCTTGTTGATTTAATTAGCCTCGACATATATTTGCACGTTACCATATCGGGGGCCAATGAAATAATGATTCAATCAAAGCCAGAGTTCCAGTCTGCAAATCCCATCAGGCTTCAACCGGGTATGGTGCACAGATTGAGTTTGAGCAGCATCCAGGAAATTTTTAATGAGAACAATTTAGATTTTCAAGGAATAACTGCAAATGAAGTGTTTTACGGAAGTGGTTTGCCCGAAGATGATTACCAGATTTGTTTTGTGGCCTATTCTTACGAAGATGGTCAGATGGTTTCACAAGGAGAGCCTATGGGCTGCAGTTCCGTTTTAAGAATTTCGAACCTCGAGGCGCCAATCATTCTTCAGCCCCTTTGCCACGAAGAAATCACCCCAATGACCCCGCAGAATATTGTCTTTTCGTGGACTATGCCTGCAGGGGCTTCGCCACTTACACAGTACAGTTTAAAAATTGTGGAGGTTCAACCCGATGGCCACAATATTTACGATGCCTTTAAATCGGCCAGGGCGCCCATTTTTTTCGAAACCACAGTTATCGGCAATGTGTTTCTGTACGGCCCTGCCCAGCCTGCCCTGACCCCCGGCAGAACCTATGCCTTTGCGGTAAAGGCCTTTGACCCGCGGGGGCACGTGAACTTCCGTAACCGCGGTATGAGCGAAATTTGCAGTTTTAAAATTAAAAAAGAAACATCCCTCTGGGATTTTGCAGACCTTCCCTTTGAAGAATCTCCTCAAAATATCATTAACGTTGGTGGCATCGAAATGAATGCCCCCCCTCCCTTTCAATTCACCACTGTTCGCGGAAAATTAAACTATCAATATATGGAAGGGGGAAGCCCCAACAACTATGCCCTGGCAAACGCGAACATCAGGTTGGTGGTTGCCCATGTTGAAGTAATAAAAGGAAAGAACCCCATACCTGAAAATTTTAACAGATATTTAACTTCACCAACCCTGGATTACCCGGAAATAGGGAAAGTCATCGCAACTGCAAAAACCGAAAATGACGGTAATTTTAACTTTACTTTTTTTGACAATATTTCTTTTGAATTATTAACCAGCGGGGCAGAAGTTGGTTTTGACACCTATAGAGCTCTGGTAATCTTTATTGATGCCCCCCACAACAACTATTTATTTAACCCTGAATTAGCCATTCTGCCTGAAATTGGGAAGGATAATAATTTATCAACAGTAACATCGAAAGTCAGAAGCTATGAGTTAAAAGTAACCGTAAAACCAAAGCCAGTCAGCACAGAATTGGATCATGCCGTGGGAACCAGTGTTCTGCCCGGTATCAATGTATATCTATGCCGCAAAGTGGATTTCTCCTATCAGATCTACCCAATGGAAGATGGCATGCGTAAAAATGGAAATCCCCAGGTTGAATCTTCAATTGTCAGTAAATTTTATGGTTTTCAAGTTGTTGCACACGGAACAACAGGGGCTGAAGGAACTATTTCGTTCCAAAGAGTGATTTGGCACCACAACCCAACCTATCAATACTACCTTGTGGCGGATATTGAGGAAGGCAGTAACCAGCACTTTAGCTTCGGGGCCCCAATACCCATTTATCCTCCGAGCCAACTGCCTTCGGGTGAAGGTTGGATTAACCCTGCCACGATGGAATTCCCCAAATTCTATAATTATCATACCCTTGCTAAAGACCTGTTCCTGGAGCCTCATTATCCAAGGATTTTTGGTAAAGTCCTTGATGCCAACACCCCGAATCCAATAGAAGGGGTAAGCTTGGAACTGAGGGAAGATTATGCATTTACGCCCCAACAGAATGCAAAGATCCTTTCGCGCATTACAAAAATATATCAGGATGCCTGGCTTAACGATTGCGTGAACAGTGGCGGGGGTGGTGTTGGTCTTTGCATTCCTCCTTTACAAAAAGTCATTACTGCTTCCGATGGCAGCTTTGCCTTCAACGACCTGACCCTGCTCTATAGCCAAACGAGCCAGGCTGTAATTGGGCCAACCAGAAGGCTCAAGGTCAAATATCCCGGCTACAAGCAGGCAATCCGAAATTATGCTGCCCTTGATTTTGGAAAGCAAGTTAATGTTGAAATTGAGCTTGAGAAAGCTGCACAATTGGTTGGTTATATCCGCGATGGTGAAACAGGGAAGGGATTGAGAGCCACGGCAAGGTTGCTGGACGGCAACTCAGTTCTGAGCAACCCTAATACCGGATATTACAAAATTGCCGTTCCACGTTTGCCCGGACAGCCCCAACAGCTCATCGTTGAAAAACAAGGTTACATTTCCGACACCCTCACTTTTATTGCGGGGCAGCCAACCCAATCCCTAGACGTGAATCTTTACACTGTAAAAAGAAGGCTTAAAGTAAGAGTATTCGTTCAGGGAAACCCATTGTTGCCCATAAAAAACTGCTGGGTCCACATTCTTGATGTAAAAAACGACCAGGGTTTTCCAATAGGAGATTTCACGGATGATAACGGAATTGTTGAACTGAGCTTTGAAAATGCAGGCACAGAAGCTAACCAGGTTTACCGGGTGCGGGTTGGTATGCCTTCAGTAACCGACAGAAATTTTGAAACAAAATATTACGACGTCAAAATCCCGGTGAGTGGCAGTCCCACAGTAATTTCCTGCGGTTTGCCACGTGCAGCCTGCCTTAAAGGAAATGTATATGCAGGAGTAGGAACAGATTCACCGGTTCACGAGGCGAATGTTCGTTACCTTGGAAACAAGGACACCCTGACCAGTCTTTCAGGGCTTGGTGCATACCAAATATTCAATGTGCCGGTGCGGTTCTACAAGCAAATTTTTACGGCCTCCAAGTCCCAATCAAATTATATAGGCGATGAAAAGCAAATCCTGATTATGCAACCCTCCGACCAATGCCACAACCAGGATTTTAATCTCACGGTGTACGATGATATGGATATCACCCGGCTTATGGGGTTTCCGATGGAAGTAACCAAACTTGTGGCAACTGACGATGGGAAAGTACTCATCAGCGGAAATATTACTGACCTTCCAGACAATAACCAGTTCAATGCGTACGCGGGTGCTATTCTGGGGTTCAGGAATATTGAAATCAAACCGGGAAGCCAGATCAATGAAAATGGTATACCCAATGCTGAGCCGGCCAGTTTACCCGTAAATCTTTCAACATCAACCCTTGACCTGACAGTATTTAACACATTTGGGGCAAAGCTATCCGCTTATCGTGGGCTGATCATTGACAGATACAGCACCGGCTCGGCCTACGGGGTGATAAAAGGCAGGGTGATGGTTCCGCCCACCGAGTTCAACATTTCGCTGGTTGGCCTTCCTAACTTGTATCTGGCCACCAATACGGGTTCAGGCACCACGAAAATGCTAATCCCTGCATTTGTGGCCGACCCGCTGGTAAAGAACCCAGTCTCCCTCACTTCCAATGGGTTTTACCTGTGCAACAACACTGGGGGCGAAGTACGTTATTCTTTCCCCCAATTTACCAATGCAGCCTATGCCGACCCGGCAAAATCATTCCTGAATCAAAACCGGGTCTCACTGCAAACGACCCTTCACACCAATTGCGACAATACCAACCCCAGAAACCTGAGATTAAACGTAGGCAACGTGGTGATCACCAAAAACGAGGTCCAATTGGGACAGAACAACCCCATCACCCTTCAACTTGGACAGTGGAAACTCACCAGTAATGACTGGGATTTGAGCTCGAATGGCATTTGGTTAAAAAACGCCACCATCGATGCAAAAATCAAGGCTGGGATCAAAGACCTTGAAATAACCTATGCAAGCTTAAAATACCAGAACGCACGGGCCGATTTCAGCAACATCACGCTGCTGAATTCCATCCCATTACATATTACAACCTCCAACAAAGGCCTTACTTACGTTGAAGATAACGGAATAATGAAATGGAAGCTTTTTGCAGCCAGCGATGGAGGCCCCCAAACCGCTTACATTGAACAGCTTCCCGGTTTAGGCAATCAAAGGGTTCCCATTTCCCTCATTTCCTTGCTCAGCGATGGCTCAGAACCCAGGATTAATGTTATGAATGCAAGCATTAAACTCTTTAGTGTTGTTGATTTCATAACATATAGCGGAACAAAAATCCTTGTTTACGAATTTGCTGACCCTCCGTACATCGTAGTTCAAGGGAAATACAAACCCCGGATTCAGTATATCGATGAATTCGCCGGCAATATGGCCTGGGAGAAAAACACCTCGGGTTACACGTTTAAAGTCAACAGCCCGGGTACCATCAACTTCATCCACAACAATATGTCTTTTATGTGGGACAGGAAAAGCATTGAATTCAGCAATGACCTTTTTACGGCCAGGGGCACTGCCGGAGAGGAAGGAAAACTCTTGCCCGTAAACATAGTTTTGTTGCACAGAAGCGCATCTACCATAGTTGAAATTCCTCCAAATGAGAATATTTTCATTACCCAGGATAAATCAAAATATTTTGAAAAAGTGGTGGGTGGAATGGAACTCAATAAATCAATCAACAAGTGGAATAACTTCTGGTTTGAAGGAGAAATGATGGGTATGACAGGCATAAGCGACAACCCCCAAAAAAGCAGGATAAAATTTGTGTGTGAAGGAGAAATATCTGCAGAGGGACAAAGCATCAAGGTAAGCAAACTAGATGATTTTCCCGGTATGAGTTTTACTTACGACTTCGCCAACTCCCGTTTGAAAGGCTCTCTTGACATTCATAAAAACCTGATGGGAATGCAAGCAGATGGCGTAGCCGACTGCATCTTCGACCCCAACGGCTGGTATCTGAACATCAGTGGAGAGATTCAAATCCCAGGCATCGGCGGCTGTAACCTTTTCGGCCTTTTCGGCGATTACAAGGACGTTCCACCTGCATTAGCAGCTCCATTTGGCGCACTAACCTGCATTCCATCCGCCTTTCAAAGTCACGTTTCGGGCTTTTTGCTGCAGGGTAGTTTAACGAAAGAATTAATTCACCCAATAGAATGGGGCGTACCTGTTCCTGAATCGGATGAGGTAATTGGAGTAAAAGTGAATGCAGATCTATCGCTTTACGCCCGCACCTGGATGAGTTTCGATCCGGCCGTTAACACCTATGGCCTGTCACTGATGGCCCAGGGTGATATTGCAGGAAGTGCAAGCATTGAAGTATTTAATGTATCTGCTTATGCCAAAGCACAGTTGGGAATTGCCGGAGTGTACTATTCCAATGGAAACTATGATATTACTGGCTGCGGGAGCCTGAGTGCCGGTGCATCTGCCGAATTCTTAACGCCATTAGGCTGGATTGACTGGAGTACACCTTCTCCCGAATTTGGGTTGACATTAAAAATTGCCAGCACCGGAACAGACTTTAATCTTTTCTTGGGTAGTTGTACCTCAAGCGGCAGCCTTTGTCCTTGATCCAAACCTGTTAAAAAAATTTTCCAGCGTTCAATAAACAAAAAACTGGTCAAAATGAGAAAGTATTTTTTCTTGATAATTTCAGGCTTATGGGCAAGCGCGGCTTTTTGCCAAACTCAGCCAGAAGCCAGGTTTGATTCCATTCACTTTTTCGAAAGTGAAAGAACCCCGCAAATGGTTTATATCAAGTGGTTTTCAACGGGTAATAATCCAGCCCCTGATTTCATTCCCGTCAGGTATAAACCGGGAGAACCCATTGAGGCAGTTGGGATAAAAATGCTTTATCAACGAAACGACACCACCTTTTACGTATTGCAAGATACCATCACTCCCTTTCTGGCCATTGATTCCAACCTGCAATATTTTCTGGCCCCCATTGATACATTGGGGCAAGCCGGGCAAACTTCTGACATTGTTATCATTCCAAACACAATAACCAAACGCCACTGGTTCAGTTCAACCCAGGCGGAGAAACTCGGAAGGGAGAAGGGTATTACCATCTCCTGGAAAATGAACACGTATGAAGACGTGAAAATGTTTGAACTATTCAAAAGCCGTTATCTCGAGCGGGGATTTGAGAAAATTGCCACGATCCCTGCCAGCGAACTTTCCTTCACCGATTACGATACGGAAGCCGACATAAACTACTACTACCAGATAATAGCCATTACCAATAGCGGCAATAAGCCCCTGACCAGCAATGTCATCTTCAGTGCCTCCTACAATCCCAATCCACCCATCCCGCCTTTCATAGAATTTGCGCGTGGCGTAAAGGGTGGGGTTCACCTCCGCATACAGGCCACCGATGCGGAGGCTGCCGGAGTAAGGATTTATCGTGACGATGGCCTCGACCCTGAGCTGTCTCTCATAAGCAGTCTGGTACGCTTTGAGTCCGGCGAAGATTTCGTGGAATATTACGATACGCTAACCCTACTCTCCGGCCGCAGAACATACACCTATGCCGCCGTGACGGAAAGCACCAGCTTTGTTGAAAGCGCTTTCTCAAACAAAGCCTATGCCCGACCACTCATTTCAACACCACCTGAAAGCCCCTTAAGCCTTGATGCCTATGAAGAAAACGGCAGGGTACGCTTATTCTGGGAAGATATGGAGGAAAACAATATCGCCATCGTTGGCTATAAAATCTTCAGAAAAGAAACGGATGGCGCATTCAGCGATTTATTTGATCCAGAATCCATTTTTTTACTCAACAACCACACCGACAGCACGGCCCAAGCAGGAAAAACCTACACTTACAAAGTTCATTCTGTCGATTTGGATGGGAATGTCAGTACAGAGGGAGCCTTGGCCACCGTTAGTCTTCCGATTAACATCCCTGTGGCCCCTTTTGGCCTGAGAACGATCTCAATAGAGGAAGGAATGCAACTGGAGTGGAGCAGGGCCATTTATCCTGACATTCAGTCGGTTCTGGTCTACCGAAGTCAAGAAGGTGGAACACCCCTTCTTATTGCTACCCTTGAAGCCGATGCCGAGGAATACCTTGACCGGGATGTTCAAACCGGGAAATGGTACACCTACCATCTTACCACAAAAAACCTGGAAGGCACCGAAAGTGAACCATCGGAAGAAGCCAGCGAGTTCAGGTAAGAAACCCCAACTCCGCTAACAAAATTCTGCGGCTGCAAAACGTCCCGCTAAATTCCTGCAAACCAAACCAAGGCCACCAAGCCCTATGAAAGGGGTTTAGTTTCTTCCTGCATAAATATTAAGGGATCAGAGCCGGGCAAAAGTACGAAAAAACAATTTTCAATCCATCATCCAGGTGTTCCATTTCCCACCAAAAGCGCTGAAATCATAAAGCGCTGAAAATCAATCCAAAAAAGAATCACAGACATATTAATGCCCTGCCAGGCCCATAGTTAATACGGAGTTAATACGGAGTTTATTCGGTTTAAACCGAATAAACTCCGTATTAACTCCGACCCTGATCCCGGGATAGGCCCTCGCCGAAATCACTTTTTAAAGGTTAAAAATCTCTTTTAAAAGCCGGTACGGATTTACAAAAACTTTTATTACCTTTGCAACTCGTTTGAGAAAAACGAAAAAGCAAAGTAAATCAATCATTTAAAAACAGTACAAAAATGGTAAGACAGTACGAAACCGTTTTCATTATGACTCCCGTTTTGTCTGATGAACAGATGAAGGAAGCGGTAAGTAAGTTTCAGGACTACCTGAAAAGCAAAGGTGCGGAGATCGTTTATGAAGATCATTGGGGCCTGCGCAAACTCGCTTATCCTATTCAGAAAAAATCGACCGGCTTTTATCACTTGATAGAATTCAAAGCCGAGCCCACCGTAGTTGCCGAGCTAGAGCTTGCAATGAAAAGGGATGAGCGCATTATCCGATTCCTGACCGTATCGCTCGACAAGTTTGCCGTGGCATACAACGAAAAGAGGCGCGCCGATAAGGACGTTTCTAAAGTAACGGAGAAAGAATAAACAGGTAGTTTAACGAACAAAGGATTTGAAAAATGGCTAATCAGCAAAATTCAGAAATCAGGTATCTGGCACCCATTGCCGTAGATATCAAGAAGAAGAAATACTGCCGCTTCAAGAAAGCAGGCATCAAATACATTGATTATAAGGACGCCAACTTTTTGTTGAAGTTTGTCAACGAGCAGGGCAAGATCCTTCCCCGCCGTCTTACCGGGACTTCGGTAAAATACCAGCGTAAAGTGGCCCGCGCCATCAAGCGTGCCCGTCACCTGGCCCTGATGCCTTATGTAGCTGATCTTTTAAAATAAGGAGGTAAAACGATGGAAATTATTCTGATTCAAGATGTTCCCAACCTGGGATTCAAAGACGATATCTTAACCGTTAAAGACGGCTACGGCGCCAATTACCTGATCCCGAAAGGCTACGCCATTCTTGCCATTCCTTCGGAGAAGAAAAAACTGGCCGAGACCCTCAAGCAACGTGCTTATAAAGAGGAAAAGGTGAAGAAGGATGCCGAAAAGCTGGCTGATAAACTCCGCGATATTGAAGTGAAAATTGGCGCCAAAGTGGGTACATCAGGCAAGATTTTCGGTTCAGTAAATGCCCTGCAGATCGCAGAAGCCATCAAAGAGCAGTACGACATTGAAGTAGACCGCAAGCGTATCGTTGTGGACGGTGATGCAGTGAAAGAACTGGGCGTTTATACCGCCAAGATCAACCTCCACAAAGAAGTTCGCTTCGACATCAAATTTGAAGTGGTTGCCGAATAAGCAATTGCCGAAAACCACACCAATTGAAAAGCCTGTTTCCTCGCTGAGGGGACAGGTTTTTTTGTAATATTGCAAACAAAACCCCACACCTTGCTCACCCATTCGCAAATCAAATACGTTCAGAGCCTGCAGCAGAAGAAATTCAGGCGGCAATACGGAGCCTTTGTAGCCGAGGGAGAAAAAATCGTATCCGAACTCTGGGCGAGCACCTTCCGGGTGGAAGGGGTGTATGCCCTGACTGGCTGGCTGGAGAGCCACCGGAATCAGATCCCACAAGGAATTGATATCTATGAAGTAAGCGAAAAGGACCTTGGTCGCATCAGCGGCCTGAAGACTCCAAACCGGGTGCTTGCCGTGGTGAGAATGCCTGAGGCAGGGAATGAGCCGGAACCTGGTGCTGGCGGGCTTACGTTGTTGCTCGACCAGGTGCAGGACCCGGGCAACCTCGGCACCATCATCCGTACGGCCGACTGGTTTGGCATTCGAAGGATTGTATGCTCCCCCGATACGGTCGAGGTATTCAGCGCCAAGGTAGTCCAGGCAACAATGGGTTCCTTTCTAAGGGTGGATGTCAATTATTCGGAACTGGTGCCTTTCCTTGAAAAGGTAAAGGGGAAATTTCCTGTTTACGGCGCCTTCCTTGAAGGAACAGACCATTATGATGTGGAGGCAGCCAAGGATGGCCTGCTGGTCATTGGAAATGAATCGAAGGGCATCTCCCCAGCGGTGGCATCCCTGGTGAATAAAAAAGTCAGGATACACGGAGGCAGAAAGCCCGGCAAGGCAGATGCTGCCGAGTCGCTCAACGCCTCGGTGGCTGCAGGAATTTTGATGGCCTGGTTTAGCAAAAAATAGAGAAAATTGGAAAAATATAGTTATCTTTATGTAAGAAAAAATTAAAACACTTTTCTGATATGCAAGTTTTTCTTCTCGCCATAGCCCTCGTTGCGCTCGCCATCGGCGGCATTGCCATCAAAATGTTCTTCATCCCTGGAGAAAGCTTCAAAAAGACTTGCGGAAGCAACTTCGACCCCAAAACGGGAAAAGCCCTTCCCTGCTCTTGTCATTCGGAAGCCCCCGAGGATTGCAAGAATACCATTGAGGTTAAGCTCAGTTAAAAATCACATCCCCCTTTATTACATATTTTTTACACCCCGTTTTCCGGGCTTTTGTTTTGGTATTTAATTTTTTGTATCTTTAGCGGTACAGCACCAAAACCTTTTTGCCATGGAAAATAACCGGATCATCGAACGATTTGGTGGTGTCACCAAAGAAGAACCCCTGACCACCCTTGACAAAGACCTGGTCCTGACAGGAACCCAGGTGATGGAATCGCCGAGGCCTTTTTTCTATTACTATAACGACCGTCCGGAGATGGATATGGACGCGTATTTGTATTTCGTCCTCGACGGGTATCATGGTTTTGAAACCATTCTCAGGGCCACTGCAAAAGTGCAGAAAAAGGTTAATTGTCCTTTTGACGCAGCCGCCGGGAGTACAAGCATGAACACGCGCACCTGCCAGGTGATCCGGATCAAACAGCTTAAGAAATACTGTCAGGTTCCGCATATCCAGAAACTTTACCAGGATGAAGGCATCAGGTTTAAAAAACAGTTTGCCAGCTTCAAAGAGCAACCAGTGATGATTTGCCTGCAAAAGTTTATGTACCTCATCCCTTATGATAGCGGCATTTATTTGGACACCACCCAAGCCAATGTGGGATATTTCAGAGTGCCCGACTTTATTCCCTGGGAGGATTTCAGGGGTTTGACCGCTAAGGCAAAATATGATACCGATCTGTTATTCTTTGATGCCGCAACGGCTTACTTATACGAAAACAAGCAGATTGTGAACCTGATCAGAATTTACAAGGAAGGGATGTCACCCGAGAAGATCAATCCAATCAGGGAGCGTTACCTGAAACTGATCAGCGAACAATAACTATTCCCTTTTTTTCAATCAGCTTAAACCCCTTAAGGAATTATTCCTTACTTACAGATCTTCTCTCTTAAGGAGCGTCAGTCCAGGGGTTGCATAGGTGCCATATTGTTCAGCACCGGTTGAAAAAATGAAGAAAGCATCCATTTCGGGATGGGATTCCACAAAACCTTTAGCTTTCTCAAATCCCATAACCATAAACGCCGTTGCATAGGCATCAGCGGTGATGCCATCCTTTGCAAACACAGAAACACTCAGCAGGTTATGGGTCACGGGATAACCTGTAAAGGGGTCGATGGTATGTGAGAAGCGTTGGCCGTCTTCTTCATAATAGCGACGGTAATTGCCAGAAGTGGCTACAGCCCGGTCCTGGAGTTCAACATAAAAATCCCAGTCCTGTGGGTCATCAAACTCGGTGGCTGGTTTTTCGAGGCCGATACGCCACTTGGTGCCGTTGGGTTTGAGCCCTTTGGCCACCAAATCGCCGCCAATCTCAACAAGGTAAGTGGTGATATCTTTTGTTTCAAGGAAGTTTCCAACTACATCGGCGGCATAGCCTTTGGCAATGGCATTGAAGTCAAACTGAATGCGGGGGTCGTCCTTGATAATGATGTTCCCTTCCAGACGGGTACGGTCAAGCCCGGTCAATTGCTGTAGGCTGTCGATCTTTTTTTGCGACATTTCTTCCCTTTTCAGGAACCCAAATCCCCAGGCATTGACCAAAGGGGAAACGGTGGGATCAAAAGCCCCTGCTGAGGACTTATAAATTTCAACAGAACGCAGGTAAACCACCCGGAAGAATTCGTCCACTTCCTGGGTCTCATTATTATTCACCCTTGAGATCAGGGCCTGAGGCACATAATACGACATAGACTCGTTGAAGACGTTGAAGAGACTGTCAATTTCTTCCTGAAAAACGGTTCCCCCCTCCTCATAATAGGAAATAGAATAATAAGTTCCGAACACCACCCCGCGAATATTTACAAGCTGGGATTCCTTGGGCGAAACATTACAGGCTGCAATCGAAAAGACAACAGCGATAAAAAATAGAAGAAATCGTTTATTCATCATTATCTTTTATTCTTGGTTATGATTTTCAATCAGGGGTTCGGCGTGGACGGAGATATGGGTTTCAGGGCCGTATTTACGGCGCAGGCAGTCTTCGAGTTCATCGGTAATATCGTGGGCTTCTTCCACATTGAGCTCTCGCTTCACGTTGATGTGCAGATCTATGGCAATATCGCTCCCGATCTTGCGGGTCTTCAGGTCGTGGGGATTGAAAACCCCCTGAATGGCCGCTGCCAGATCCAGGATTTCCTGCTCCTGCTGATGGGGCAGAGAAGTTTCAATCAGTTCAGCAAGGGAATCCCGGGAAATCTTATAAGCCACCTTTAAAATAAAGAAACTAACCACCATTGCGGCGAGTGGATCGAGGATGACCCAGCGGGGACCCAGGAAAATGGCACCGCCGATACCCAAAACCGTACCGATTGATGAATAGGCATCGCTGCGGTGATGCCAGGCGTTTGCTACCACCACCTGGCTGTTGATGCGTTTTCCCACACCAATGGTATAACGATACAGAAACTCTTTGATCAGTATAGAAAGAATGGCAGCCATCAGGGCAATGATGCCGGGACTTTGCAGGGCTTCGATGCGGTAGTGTGTGTAAATATTCTTAGCGCCGTTGAACAGGATGCCAAGGCCCACGACTGCAAGCACCATTCCCACCAATGCGGCGGCCAGGGTTTCGACCTTACCGTGCCCGTATTTATGGTTCCCGTCGCTGGGGCGGGAAGACACCTTAAGGCTGCCAACCACGACCAGATCGGTGGCAAAGTCGCTAACCGAGTGTATGGCATCGGCAATCATAGCCCCGGAATGGCCCAGGATGCCTGCAACCAGTTTGAACACTGTCAGGCCGAGGTTGGAGAAAAAGCCAACCCAAGTGACCCTGTTCGCTTCTCTTTGACGTTGCTGTTTCATATTAAAAGCATGGAGGTGAGCAAAAAAAGCCCCGTTACCGGGGCTTGAGGCTAACCGCCAAAATCATCAAGGTCAATGTTCTCTTTTGGCACACCCAGGTTATCGAGCATGCGGAGGACCGATTCATTCATTATAGGAGGCCCGCAGAGATAGTATTCTACCTCTTCAGGTTCGGGGTGTTTGCTCAGATAGTTATCGAGTGCCACCTGGTGAATGAAGCCCTTATAGCCATTCCAGTTGTCTTCCGGGAGGGGTTCAGAAAGGGCCAGGTTAAACTTAAAATTGGGAAATTCTCTTTCAATTTTGCGGAAGTCCTCTTCGTAAAAGACCTCGCGCATTGAGCGGGCACCATACCAGTAAGAGACCTTGCGGTCGGTCTTCAGGGTATGGAAGAGGTGAAAAATATGCGAACGCAGGGGAGCCATCCCAGCCCCACCCCCGATATACACCATCTCGCGGTTGGTTTTCTTGATGTGGAATTCACCATAAGGCCCTGATATCATAACCTTGTCACCGGGTTTCCGGGAGAAAATATAAGAAGAACAAATCCCGGGATTCACATTCATAAAGGCATTTCGTTTGGGATCCCATGGCGGGGTGGCAATACGAATATTAAGCATAATGATATTGCCTTCCGCGGGGTGATTGGCCATTGAGTATGCGCGGAAGATGGGTTCGGGATTTCGCATCTTGAGGTCCCACATTTTGAATTTATCCCAGTCGCTGTGGAACTTCTCTTCAATGTCCATATCCTTGAAGTCGACCTCGATTTCAGGCACGTCAATTTGGATATAGCTTCCTGATTCGAAGTCAAGGGTTTCGCCTTCGGGCAGTTTAACCACAAATTCCTTAATAAAGGTTGCCACGTTGTGGTTAGAGACCACCTCGCATTCCCACTTCTTGATGCCGAAGATTTCTTTGGGCACCTGGATCTTCAGATCGGCTTTGACTTTGACCTGACAGCTCAGGCGCCAGTTGTCCTGAATTTCCTTGCGGGAGAAATAGCCAACTTCGGTGGGCAGGATATCGCCGGCACCATCCAGGATCTGGCAGCGGCACATGGCACAGGTACCGCCCCCGCCACAGGCGCTTGGAAGGTAAATTCCCTGCTGGGAAAGGGTGGTCAGCAGCGTGCTGCCAGCATTCACGGTCAGTTCTTTTTCTTCGTTAATGGTAATCTTCACCGGCCCACTGGGAACCAGTTTGGCCCGGGCATAAAGCAGCAGGGCCACCAACAGCAGCATAACCACCAGGAAAAAGACTACGCTCAGGGTGATGATCCACAGATTACTAATTTCAAGCAAAAGCATGTTGTAAAAATTTTTCTGTGTTACTCAATTACAGTTCGATTCCCATAAAGCTCATGAAAGCAATACCCATAAGCCCGGTGATAATAAAGGTGATTCCTAATCCGCGCAAGGGAGCTGGCACGTTGGAATATTGAATTTTTTCGCGAATGGCAGCAATGCCCACAATGGCAAGGAACCATCCAATCCCGCTACCCAGACCATACACTGTTGCCATCCCTACGTTGGGGAAGCTACGTTCCTGCATAAAGAGAGAGCCCCCGAGGATAGCGCAGTTCACGGCAATCAGGGGGAGAAAAATCCCCAGCGAGGAATAGAGTGTAGGACTGAATTTCTCGATGACCATTTCCACCAACTGAACCATGGCGGCAATGATGGCAATGAACATAATAAAGGTGAGAAAGCTCAGGTCGACTGTGGCAAACTGGGGCCCCAGCCAGGACAATGCTCCTTTACCAAGAACATAATTGGTCAAAAGATAATTTATAGGAACCGTGATCCCCAGGACAAAAGTTACGGCGATCCCCAAACCAACACTGGTTTTCACGGTCCGGGATACGGCCAGGTATGAGCACATGCCTAAGAAATAGGCAAATACCATATTGTCAACAAAAATTGACCTGACAAATAAACTGATATACTCTTCCATTTTTTCTTAATGTTTTTGTTAACGAATCGCCGTATTAGCTAATATCGACCAGTTCGGGGTTCCTGTGACGCTGTATCCAGATAATGACCCCGACCACGATGAGCGCCATTGGAGGCAGAATCATGAAACCATTGTTGACATAGCCAATATTATAGAGGAAATTGGGGATCACCTGGTAACCAAACAGTGTTCCTGAGCCAAGAAGTTCGCGAAAGAACCCTACGGTCAGCAAAACGGCACCATAACCAGCAGCATTGCCAATCCCGTCGAGGAAAGAAGGCCAGGGTTTGTTGGAAAGGGCAAAGGCTTCCAGGCGCCCCATGATAATGCAGTTGGTGATGATCAACCCCACGAACACCGACAATTGGCGGCTCACGTCATATACAAAGGCCTTCAATACCTGGTCGACAAGAATCACCAGGGATGCCACCACAACCAGCTGAACGATGATTCGGATGCGTGGCGGGATGGTGTTGCGCAGCAAAGAAATAATGACATTGGAAGCGCCCATGACGGCCAGCACAGATATTGCCATTACCAGGGAAGTCTTCAGCTGGACGGTAATGGCCAGCACCGAACAAATCCCAAGCACCTGCACAGTAATGGGGTTATCCTTTCCCATTGGGTTTGAGAGGAGCTTCCGGTTTTTCAGAGAGAATAGCTCTTCTTTTTTGGGTTTATTGGTGTTTTCGCTCATAAGGATTTCAATTTTAAAAAGTACGACTCATAGATACCCAGGCCATCGCGGATCATATTGGTCACCCCGTTGGAGGTAATTGTGCCACCGCTAATGGCATCCACACCGTGGGGATCTCCTTCGGGGGCACCCCCCTTAACAACAGTCACGGGAGTAAAGGTACCTTCTTCATCAAAAATGCGTTTCCCGGCAAACTGGTTTTCAAATTCACGCTGTGAGATTTCGGCTCCCAGCCCGGGGGTTTCGCTGGCATGGTCAAAGTTGGCACCAACGACGGTTTCCAGATCCGAGGCCAGGCTGAAGTAACCCCAGATAGCCCCCCAAAGGCCGTTGCCCCTCAGGGGTACGATGTAATAAGTATCTCCATCCACATCGGCAATGAACACGGGGAGCTGACGCTCTTCCGGAGCCTTACGGTTCTCATCCTGGAGGTTGACATTAAAGGCATTACCTTCAATCTCTTCCCCCTTGCTGTTAACCACCTTTGTTTCCACGATATACTGGTCAAACAAGGTTTCAGCTTCCCCACGGGAAGCCGTAATGTTAATGGAGGCCAGTATGTTCTGCATTTTCTCAATGCGCATATTCCTCTCCTGCATGGGTTTGAGAAACATTGCAGCTGCCGAAAGCAGCAATGCCACAATGAGCACCATCACCGAAGAGTAAATAAAAATATACTTGTTGCTATACATTGTTTTGAGATTTTCAGGTTTAAGCTTGGACTTTTACCGTGGAAGGCTTCATACGTTTGATGCGCCGTTTCATATTGGCTTCCACCACATAGTGGTCAATCAGCGGAGCAAACACGTTCATCAGCAGAATGGCCAGCATCATGCCCTCGGGATATGCCGGGTTAAGCACGCGTATTAATACGGTAAATACCCCGATAAGGAGGCCGTAGATGTATTTCCCTTTGGGTGTTTGGGAAGCGGTGACCGGGTCGGTAGCCATAAAAACGGCCCCAAAGGCAAACCCACCCATGATCAAATGATAATAAGGAGGAATAGCCATAAATTCGTTCACTGAAAACAAGTTGAGCACCCCGCCCATCAGCAGTCCGCCTGCCACCACGGAGAGCATAATCCGGAGGCTTCCTACGCCTGTAGTCACCAGGATTACCGCCCCAATCAGAATTGCCACGGTAGAGGTCTCCCCAATGGAACCGGGTATGGTGCCAAGAAACATCTCGAGGACCGAAGGAAGCTGCTGAACCTCGTTGGAGGCCAGCATAGCCAATGGGGTTGCCCCTGAGAATCCGTCAACCAATTGCTGTCCTTCGCGCAGGGTGGTGTTGATCCAAACCTCACCCGACATATATGCGGGGTAGGCAAAAAACAGGAAGGCCCTTGCAAGCAGTGCAGGATTAAGAATATTCATTCCGGTTCCTCCAAAAACCTCCTTGCCAATGATCACTGCGAAAATTGTTGCCAGTGCAACCATCCAAAGAGGGGTTGTAACGGGCACGATGAGCGGGATCAGCATCCCCGAGACCAGGAAGCCTTCATTGACTTCGTGATTGCGGATTTCGGCAAAGATAAATTCAACGGCCAGACCCGTCACATAACTAACCACCACAATGGGAAACACACGAATAAAACCAAACCAAAATTCGTTCCAGAAGGTAACATCCATGCCCAAGGCAATATAGTGCTGCAGCCCCACATTCCACATGCCGAACAGCAGTGCGGGGACCAGGGCGATGACCACATGAAACATGGTTCGCTTCATATCGATGGCATCGCGAATGTGGCTACCCTGTCTGGTTACATCGCCCTTCACATAAAGAAAGGTCTGAAAAGCTTCAAAACTCCGGTGGAATTTATGAAGCTTACCTCCCGATTCAAAATTGGGCTGTATCTTCTTTTCAACAAACTGAATTAATGCTTTCAAGGCAAATCACTTTTGAGTTAACAATCAATACTGGCTCATCAGGCAAATTCACTGCGAATGGAATCGAGGCCTTCCCGAAGGATGGTCTGGATCTCAATCTTGGATGGGCAGACATATTCACAAAGTGCAAAATCTTCGGGCGCCACTTCATAAATACCCAGCTTTTCCATTTTTTCAATATCATTAATCATAATAGCCTTCAGCAACTGCATAGGCATCACATCCAAAGGAAGCACCTTTTCATATACACCGGTCATTACAAAGGGGCGTTCGCCGCTCCGGATATTGGTATCGAGACGATATTTCTTCCAGGGCATCAGGAAAGAAGGCCAGGTGCGCGACATGCTGAAGCGGTTGATATTGGGGATTAGCCATCCCATAAATTCAGGATGATTACCTTCGGGGATTACGGTAATTTGGTTGTCATAAAACCCCAGAAAACCTTTTTCCTCTATGGCGGTGCCGGTAAGCACATCGCCACTAATAATTCTGGGGATAGTACCCTTTTCACGGCGGAGGTTATTTTCAGCAAATGATAGAAACTGAGCCCCGATTTTAACCTTATAATAGCGTGGATTGAGCACCTCGGGGCCATTAAGGGCAATGACTCGGGTAGGGTCGAAAACGCCCTTTTCGAAAAGGCGGCCGATGATGATAAGGTCCTGAACGTCGGCATACCAGACAAGGTCGCCTTTATTGATAGGGTCGATGTGATGAATTTGTACCCCAACATTTCCAGCTGGGTGTGGTCCTTCAAAAGAATGGATTTTAACACCCTTAGCCTGCAGGAATGCCTCCGACCTGGTATTGAGGGCATCTACACTCAGATGCACCTCTCCATCCGTAAGTTTTTTCATGATGTCGAGGCCTGCCTGGAAAAAGTTTTCCTGTCCTTTGACAACAAAATCAAGATCAGGAGCCAGGGGAACCGTGCTAAAGGCAGAAATAAAAATGGACTTGGGTTTGTCGGAAGGATTGGCGATGACTGCATAAGGCCGCTGACGAATAAAGGGCCAGGCACCACTTTTAAGAAGGCGCTGGATGATTTCATCGCGGTCCAGTCCTGCGGGGCTGGCAGCACCAAAATCAACCGCTTCATCTTTACCATCGGCTTTTATCAGCACTTCCATGATGCGCCGTTTCTCCCCACGAACAATTTCCTGAAAAGTGCCACTCACCGGAGAGGTGAATAAAACCTTTTCATTGTATTTGTCGAAAAACAAAGGAGTGCCGGCTTTGAGGGCATCGCCTTCCTTCACCAGCATCTTTGGGGTCAGTCCATGGAAATCGGGTGGCTTGACGGCATACACTTGTGCTGCAGGGGAAGGTTGAAGAATTTTTTCGGCATTGCCCTGCAAAGGAATGTTAAGCCCTTTTCTGATCTTGATCGTTTTTGGCATCTTTGGACTAAAATTTGTAGTTAAGACTCAAGGGGCAAAATTATTGATATTTTCAAATATTTGAAACGTTTTTGCCCTTTTACTGGTTTTTAATTAGCTTTGTTTTAAGGGAGCCTTTCTCCAATTTAACAGGTATCTAAATTCTTTCATATGTTCATTAAAAAAACTTCCGTCAAACACAAGATTAATCAGGTAAGAAAATACCTGTTTGTTGGGGCCACGATGATCTTTTTTTTGTTTCACTGGCCTATAAAGACTGGTGCAGCAATTCCAGAACCGATCAAAAAGGCAGTAAAGGGTTCAGTAATTCCTTCAAGTCAACAAAATCAGAATAAAGATATTAAAGATTTTTTTCTGTACGGCGATTATGTGTATTCAAACAACATTCAAACCATTTTATTTTACAAAAAAGGCTGGGACATGGCCCCCCCGCATATCCGGTTTGAATCTGATGAGCAGTTGATTTTAAGATTTGATGATCTGGATGCCGATTACAAGGACTATTACTACACCATTATTCACTGCGATGCTTACTGGACTCCTACTCCCCTGCAAAGTTTTGAATACATTGACGGGTTTAATGAGGATATGATCCGGGATTATAGCCGTTCGATTAATACCGTGGTTCCTTACACGCAATATTATCTCGAATTTCCATCCTATAACTTGCGGCCGCGGCTTTCGGGCAATTACATTTTAAAGGTTTATCTGAACGGGAACCCTGACGATGTGGTATTTACGAGGCGGTTTATGGTTTTTGAGCAGCAGGTGGGAATAGAAGGCGATGTAAGGCAGGCCACCCTTGTAAGATATCGCGATTCCCATCAGCAGTTATCGTTTGCCATCAACACCCTGGATTATTACATTTCCAATCCGGGCCAGGACATGAAACTTGTAATCACCCAGAATGGACGCTGGGATAATGCCATCATTGGCATTCAGCCGAGAATGATACAGGGGAACCGCTTTGTTTATGACTACGAACAGGAGTTATTATTTGAGGGTGGCAATGAATTCAGGCGCTTTGACATTCGAAGCCTGCGTTTTCTGTCAGAACGGATAGCCGATATTTCTTCCTCTCCAAGGCATTGGGAGGTTTTCCTGCTCAACGACCCGCTCAGGAGTGCACGCAGATATTCCAGCGATGGTGACATCAACGGGAGGTATAACATCAAAAACGTGGATTTCAACGATGATATGCTGGAGAGTGATTATGCCTGGGTGTATTTCAGCCTGCCGATGAATGCGCCGGTGGATAATGCCACCGTACATGTCATGGGGGCACTTACTAACTGGAACCTGACCCGTGACAACGAGATGGTCTATAATTCCCGCGCCCGGAAATACGAGACGAGCCTGTTACTTAAACAGGGTTATTACAATTACCAGTATGTCGTTTTGGATGACGGTTCATCAATGGGGCGTGTAAGTGAAATTGAAGGCAGCTTTTCAGAAGCGGAGAATGATTATTCGATTTTTGTGTACCACCGCCAGCCAGGGACCTTGCACGACAGACTTATCGGCATCCGGCATTTCAATACGGCGGCCAGGCAAATCAGCCCCCGCTGATCAGGTGCATCACCACCACCTGATCGCCATCCCTGATAACCGCATCATCGTATTCAGCGGTTCTTACAGGCCTGCTGTTGATACGCACAGCCAGAAATTTGAAGGTAAAGTTCTTTACCTTAAGCAATTCGTTAACGGTAAGTTCTTCATAACCCTCCAGTTCTTCGGGACGGTTGTTCAGTATTATCTTCATTCAGGTTGCTCTAGAAATTTTGCCTGGCTTCCTCTTTCAGGAAATCAAGGGCCTTTTTTGTGGCCATTTTTTCCATGCTCATCTCCAGGAGTTTGTTGCTCAGATCGATGGAAGTGGCTTTTTCTCCCAGCTGTGCAGCAGAGGTGTTGATCTGGCGAATCATTTCCTCCCGGGCTGTTTTCACCAGGTCCCAGGCCTTGGTTGATACATATAATTGTTGCGAAAGATTGTGAGTATATTCATCACGAATGGTCTGGACCAGCACTTTCTGAAATTCGGCCGATGTCATCCCCTGCTGGTGCACACGCATCACAAGGTTGGTGGGGGAAATACGTTCCAGGAATAAAATGATACGCTCGTAGGCCTGCATCCGGATGGGCATCATGATCCGCACCTTTTCCAACCTGACATCAAGTTCGCGCTTTTTACTTTCCTGATGGAAAAACTCCTTTAACAGGAAATAAGCCGTGATAAATACGATCACAGCAGGAATGGTGTAACGGATCACATTAACAATTTCTGACATATTTCTGAGGTTTTGGCCACAAAGATAATGGCTTTTTACATTTACCCATGAAAGTTAAGCAGCCTTCGCGGCTATAAAATTGCAAGGGTTTTTGCAGCTTAAGCGGTTTATTTGCTAAATTTGCCGCTTCAGGCAAACATAAAATACCTGTAATCAAACCATTAATTCAAAATCATTCTCTTTTATTAATCATTACTATGATCACCCTATCAAACCGAATCACAAAGTTATCTGAATCTGAAACCCTTGCCATGGCGCGCAAAAGTCGTGAACTGAAAGCGCAAGGTTATGACGTTATCAATCTGAGCCTGGGAGAGCCTGATTTTTTCACCCCTGACTTTGTTAAGACAGCTGCCAAAAAGGCCATTGATGAGAACTTCTCATTTTATACCCCGGTAAACGGCTATCTGGAACTGCGTCAGGCCATCTCCCATAAGTTGAAGCGCGATAACAATCTGGATTACAGTCCCGATCAGATCGTGGTGAGCACCGGAGCCAAACAGGCGCTGATCAACACCCTCCTTTGCCTGGTGAATCCTGGTGATGAAGTGATCGTTGCATCCCCTTATTGGGTAAGCTATCGCGATATGGTCAAGCTGGCCGAAGGAGAAGCTGTTTATGTTACGGCAGGTATTGAAAACGATTTCAAGATCACCCCGGCACAACTGGAAGCCGCCATTACTCTTAAAACCAAGGTGTTTATGTTCTCAAGCCCTTGTAACCCCACTGGTTCGGTATACAGCCGTGAAGAGCTGAAAGCCCTGGCAGAGGTTTTCGAAAAACACCCACATGTCTTTATCCTTTCGGATGAAATTTATGAGCACATCAACTTTTCGGGAAGCCACGAAAGTATTGCCCAGTTCGAATCTGTTCGCGACCGTGTAATCATCATCAACGGGGTTTCCAAGGGATTTTCAATGACAGGCTGGCGTGTGGGTTACCTGGCCGCTCACCTGGATATTGCCAAAGCCTGTACCAAACTACAGGGGCAATTTACTTCGGGCACCAATTCCATAGCCCAGCGGGCTACCATTGCGGCCGTGGAAGCAGATCCGGCTAACACCATTCCAATGCTGGAGAAGTTTCGTGAACGCCGCGATTTAGTCCTGGATTTGATGAAAGACATCCCCGGGCTCATTACCAACAAGCCGGAAGGCGCTTTTTATGTTTTTCCCAATGTGAAGTCCTATTTTGGAAAAACGGATGGGGAAACCCGTGTCGAGAATGCTCCTGACCTTTGCATGTATCTACTAAATAAAGCTTATGTTGCCCTGGTGCCAGGAGATGCTTTTGGTGATCCTGAGTGCATCAGGTTTTCTTACGCCACTTCAAATGACCTTCTGATTGAAGCGGTCAACCGAATGAAAAAAGCGCTGGCAGACCTTAAATAATGCCTGGATGTTGGAATCCGTTTTGAACCGTGAACATGTTCGACAAAGAAACTATTCATCAGCTTTTTAACCGAATTAAGGACCTCAGGGTACTGATCATTGGCGATGTGATGATCGATGCCTATTTGTGGGGTAAAGTAGATCGTATCTCGCCCGAGGCACCAGTGCCTGTGGTCGCACTGAAAAAACGGGAAAACCGATTGGGTGGCGCTGCCAATGTTGCCCTTAACATCCAGAGCATGGGGGCTACTCCCATGCTTTGTGCTGTCATCGGGCAGGATGAAAAGGGGGGACAATTCCTTGAACTGCTAAAGCAAAGAGGGATGCCAACCGAAGGGATCCTAAGAAGTTCTGGGCGCCAGACCACAGTTAAGTTCAGGATCATTGGCAATAATGCCCAGTTACTCAGGGTAGATGAAGAACACGAACACGATCTGGCTGCAGAAGAAACAGAGGCCTTGTTCAGCCATATCAGCGGAATGGTCAAAGCCCAAAAGGCCGATGTGATCATCTTTGAAGATTATGATAAAGGGGTTATTACAAGTGAATTGATCGGGAAAGTCACGGATCTGGCCCATGAGAGCGGAATTCAGGTTGTGGTCGATCCTAAGAAAAAGAACTTCCTGCATTACCATCGTGCAGATCTTTTCAAGCCAAACCTGAAAGAATTGCGGGAAGGTTTAAAACTGGACGAGGAACCCGAAAGCACAGAAGCGATCAAAAAAGCCATTGATGTCCTTCAGGAAAAGCTGGATGCGCAAATGGTGCTGGCCACGCTGTCCGACAAGGGGATCCTTTACCAGGTTAAAACCAATACAGGCGAGCCTCACTTCGGACACATTCCAGCACATCTTCGGCAAATTGCAGACGTTTCCGGGGCGGGCGACACCGTGATCAGTATTGCGGCCCTTTGCCTGGGTGCAGGGGCCTCCCCTGATTTTACTGCCCGGCTGGCAAACCTGGCTGGGGGAATCGTTTGCGAACAGGTAGGCGTTGTACCCGTTAATCGCGAGCAATTGCTGAAAGAAGCATTGGAAATCCTTTGCAAATAAAACATAATGGTGAAAAAAAACCTGGCGCATCTCAGGCAGGAATATGCTGCGGCCACCTTCGATGAGTCGGTGGCCCTGGGCCACCCTTTCAGCCAGTTCAGCCAATGGTTTGATCAGGCCCTTGAGAGTGGCATTCCCGAACCCAATGCAATGACCCTGGCCACCACAGATCAGGAAGGAAAACCCCGTGCCAGGGTTGTTCTGTTGAAAACCCTCGACGAAACCGGGTTTGTTTTTTTCACCAATTACGACAGCCATAAAGGAAATCAACTTCAGGTCAATCCTTATGCAAGCCTGGTCTTCTTGTGGCTTGAACTGCAGCGGCAGGTCAGGGTTGAAGGAAAAGTGGAAATGGTTACCGAAGAAGAGTCTGATACCTATTTTGCCTTAAGGCCCAGAACCAGCCAGATCGGTGCCTGGGCTTCACCCCAGAGCCAGGAGATCAGTGGACGGCATTACCTTGAAAAAAGATACCAGGCGTTTGAAAAGAAATTTGAAAACAGGGAAGTTCCCCGTCCAACTTTCTGGGGGGGATTCCGGTTGATTCCTGAGCACATTGAATTCTGGCAGGGGCGCCAGAACAGGCTGCACGACCGCCTGGTTTATGAAATGCAGGATGGTCAGTGGACAATGAAAAGACTGGCGCCCTGATTACAATAACTATAACGCTTTTTCGTTTCATATTAAACTACAACATATTTAATAAGGCGTGAAATACAGGAACCTTTTTGCAGTTGCATTGCTTCTTACTCTTTTCTTATGGCCGGGCACCCTCACCTTATCAGCCCAGCGGAAAGCCTTTGCCCAGGAAAACCTGGGGCATTATGACTACAAACCTTACAACTTCGGGTTTTCACTGGGGTTTAACCAAATGGGTTTTGCACTGAAACCGGTCGAATCACTCTATGAGCTTAACACTGGCCACATCGATGACGGCACTTATGGCCCCCTGTATACTGTCACCCCTGAACCCGACCTGGGCTTTCACATCGGCATCGTATCCAATCTGAAGATTTCTCCGTTGTTCGACCTTCGGTTTGTTCCCACTCTTGCCTTTGGCGACCGGAATATTGTTTATGAATACCAAAATGCCTCATCTTCTGTGGCTGAAATTAGAACAATCAGACAAAAGTTTGAGGCCACAACCATTGAATTCCCCCTGCACCTGAAATACAAATCCGTCAGAATTAACAATTCCAGGGCTTATGTGCTTGGGGGCATGAAGTTCACCACTGATTTATCCTCCAATCAGTACAAGGATGAAGGTGATGAAGGGGTGATCTTTGCCCGCAGTGCAAAAAACGATTTTCATTACGAGTTGGGCATAGGCCTTGACCATTATTTCTATTACTTCAAATTTTCAACAGAAATAAAGGCATCTTTTGGCATGCGCAACCTCATTTTCCCGGGAGAATCAAACCCCATGTTTTATAACTCCATTGACCGGCTCAATTCAAAGGTAATCATGATATCCTTCCTTTTTGAATAGAGGGTTCTTTTCTATTTTCTTTTGTTTACTTAATGGGTTTCTCCATATTTTTTTACTTTTGGGGAAATGATTTCTGCAAATAAAAAAACGCCCATGACGGATAACAAAAATGGTTCCATTTATGATAAACTGAAAGCCAAGTCACAGTTAAAAAGGCTTGTCTACCAAAATACTTATGAGGTTTTTCAGGAGTTCAAAAAGGTTGCTGATCAAATTCGAATCGAGACCGACAAAAGGTTAAACAAGGAGGGACTTCCGTTTAACATCGAGTTTCGTGATAAAGGGGGATTTGAATTCGAACTAAGGTTCTCGGGCGATACGCTTATTTTTAATATGCATACCAACGTCTTTGAGTTTTCCCGAGTGCATGAAGTCATGAAAACCCCTTATATCCTGGAAGATTCCCAACGCTCCTATTCCGGTGTCATCAATATTTACAACTTCCTTGCCGATTCCTTCCGCTACAACCGCATGAACGACATAGGTTACCTTGTGGCCAGAATTTTTATCAACAAGGAGAGATTTTTCCTGGTCGAAGGGAAACACCAGAACAAGTTTTATTACAATCAGTTCATGCACGAAGCCATCAATGAACAAGCCATGCGCGACATCATTGAGGCGGCCATGCGTTACAGCATCGACTTCGATCTTTTGGTGCCTCCTTATGACATGATTAAAGAAACCACCGTGTCCGACATGATGGAGAATTCCTTTAACATGAAGATCCGCACCGGCAAACGCATGGGATTTAAGTTCCAGGCCGACCACGACCAACAGAAAAAGGAAGGCGCCTAGCTCAATTTTGAGAAAAAGTCCCAAATAACGATTCCTGCCGTCACGGCCACATTCAGCGAATGTTTGGTCCCGAACTGGGGTATTTCCAGGCAGCCATCGCACAGAGCCAGCACTTTTTCATCTACCCCTTTCACTTCATTTCCGAACACCAGCGCATACGGCTGGCCAGGTTCAGGCTTAAAATCCTTTAGGTTCACACTACCCACAGCCTGCTCAAGGGCATAAACCTTATAGCCTTTCTTTTTCAGTTCCAGAATAGCCCCGGTGGTTTCGTCGTAATAGGCCCAACGGACAGATTCCGTTGCCCCCAGAGCTGTCTTTTGTATTTCCCGGTGAGGCGGGGTGGCCGTTATTCCACACAAAAAGATTCCTTCGAGCAGAAAAGCATCGGCTGTCCTGAACAAGGACCCGGTATTCATCATGCTGCGGACATTATCAAGCACCAGCATCATGGAAAACTTTGACGATTGTCGAAATTCTTCTGCCGTTTTCCGGCCCAGCTCGTCCATTGAAAGTTTGCGCATCAGCTTAATTCCTTTTGGTTTGCTTTTCAAGCAATATCTTTTTCAGCCTCTCCATCCCGCTGGTGGCTCTTTCCCGCAGGAAGACCAAGTTTGGAATATGGCTTACCGATACTTCACCGGGATCGATCAGGTAAATGGGGACGCCCCGTTTAACATAACCAACCAGCCCGGCAGCCGGATACACATTCAAAGAAGTCCCTACGATGAGGAAAAGATCAGCACAAGAAACCAGTTCGGCCGCTAAAGGAATCAAAGGTACGGGTTCGCCAAACCAAACAATGTGAGGCCTTAACTGGGAACCCAATTCACACAGGTCACCTTTCTTCAGCTCCCAGCCATCCAGCGTATGGATCAGATCAGGGTCAGCCGTGCTGCGCACTTTCCTGAGCTCTCCGTGCAGGTGCATCACCCGGCCTGAACCAGCTCTTTCGTGCAAGTCATCCACATTCTGGGTAATGATATCCACCTCAAAATACTGCTCCAGTTCAGCCAGGGCATAATGAGCCGCATTGGGTTTTACCTCCAGCAGTTGCTTACGCCTTTGATTATAAAACTCCAGCACCAGCTCCATATTGCGATCCCAGGCCCCAGGGGTAGCCACCTCTGAAATGTCATATTCCTCCCAGAGCCCGCCGCTTTCGCGGAAAGTTTTAATGCCACTCTCGGCACTGATCCCTGAACCACTTAATACAACAAGTCGTCTCTTTTCCATACCCCCAATTAATTTAAAGCCCAAATAATTTAACCTAAGCTATAAAAATGCTCAAATTTTGTGCCTGTGCATTGCTTTTAACTGATTTTTCAACCCTGGTTAATGAAAAAAATTATAAACCAAACCCATCTTATGAAGTTTAATAAACACAAAATTAACAGTCATTTCTTTCCTTTTAAAGGATTTTTTTATAAATTTATAGGCAATTCATAAAACAACAACAATTATGAAAACACCAGGTATTTTGTTTCTGATTGTTTTTGCCTCCCTGTTTTCCCTCACTGCATGCGAAGATTGGCTGGATGTTAAAAAAACGTTCACCTTCGAGCATGAATTCCCAGTCACCTCAGATGACTTGTCCTTTCAGGAAAGTGAAGTTATTGACATGCCACTTAAGAACTCCCTGATCAAGGATTATGGTTCAAAAATCAAGAAAATCGAAATTTTGGAGGTCAGATACTGGCTTACCTATCATGAGGGGTCCGAAACCCAGCAATACAATAATATTTCCCTGAATGTTGCTAAGGCAGACGGCTCTGACTCTAAAAACATTTCAACCCTGCAGAATGTGGTCCTTTCACCATTGTTGAACAACCCCACCGTCCTTCCAACAAATGAAGAAGGCACGAAGAAACTTTCAGATCTCATCAAAAATCCACCGCACAAACTTTCATTAAAAATTGTGGGCGATATTAATGAAGTCCCGGTTAATTTCAAAGTTTATTTTGAATTTGATGTCAGGATGACAGCTAGCCCTTTGTAAGATTTTCAAAGTTTATCAATGGAAGAGATCAAGTCTTCAGCGGTGGTGGTTCCCACCGCTGAAAAACATTAAAGCCGGACGGAAATCTTTCCATCCGGCTTTTATGTTCTGAATACCAAAATTATGCGAAAAAACTTATTCGCTTTTATAAACACCAAGTCCATAGCGACAAGGCCCTGTGGAACAATTGGCCATAACCACTTTCACACGATAAACAGTTTGCTGGGAGGGCGTTACCGAAACCAATGGATAGTCATCCGTTTCAACATCCTGGCTTAGCAGGGTATTATCCGTGGTATATAATTCCAGGTCAAGGTCGAAGCAATCATTGTCACAAACCCCCAGGATGCGATAGGTATTGCCACTGGGAATCTCAATATTGACCCACTCGGTGCCATCATCATCAAGCTGGCCTGTAACGATTTCGTGCGACTGATTGGAAAGGTCCAGCTGATCTTCATAGATTCTCAATTGATTTAATACCTGAATGGTCCAGTCATCTAAAGGCTGCAAGGCCTTTTGTGAGAATGCACTGCTGGCTGCCAAAACAAAAATGAAAGAGAAAGCCATTTTGATTAAAATGGCAGAAGAATTAAAGCTTTTCATTGAATGGATTTTAAAAGTTAATAATTTTTGAAAAAGACCGATAAAGATACAAAAAATATTAAATACATTATACGGAACGTATTTTTTTTTACACTAAAAAATAAATTTGCTGGATCTCAGGTAAATTTAATCAGAAAAAAGCCAGCAAGGGCAAAAAAAAGCAGTAAAAAAAAGATAAGGATCAGTTTCCGGCTTCTGCGAAGGGTGCGGTTTTCATCCTGGATTTGCTTCTCGAACACAATACGGCGCAATAAATTTTTGACACGCTCCATGGCGCTCTCGCTTTTCACAACATAGTCATATGCTCCCATGGCCATCGTTTGCTGGGCGATTTTGAGGTTATCCATGGCTGTGAGAAAAATGACCTTTGTCCGGGGCGATTTCCTCCGGAAGACTTCCATGATCTCCATCCCGTTTTTCTTGCCATCGCCAAGCCAATAATCCAATAAAACCACATCAGGATCCAGATGCAGGTGCTCAAGGCACTCTTCACCATTCGAAAACAACCTTACATTCAAAAGATTACGCGACTCTAATAAATGTAAAATAGCCCTTGAATACATCAGGTCATCCTCCACCACAAAAATACAAGTATGGTCTGGCCTCGACATGGTGTTTAGATTTGAGAATACAGTTGCCTTTTCGAATTTACGATATTTTTTTATTCCATCCTAAAAAACGACCCTGGTCCCATTTGATTTTCTTTTACAGAAAACCTTCTCTATACCAAGGGGAGACTTTTCAAATAAATTCTCATGGCAAATTTCTGTTTCTTTTGGAAATTTTTATTTATTCTTATTAAAAATTATGTATCATTGCATTGAATTACAGGGTTCAACATCCTGTTTCATAAAAACTAAAAATCACTTATGCTCCTTCCAGTTTCGGGTTTATATACATATATTTGTATGCTTTAAAGGTGCACTTCAAAAAAGAAAAACTTCCTTTATCCCAGCAATTAGTCCCAAATTCTTTTGAGATGAAAAACATAATCACATTTATCCTTGCAGTCATCGTCCCCCTGCTTATCATCACGGTGGTTCTTCGCCAAGCCTCTCAGGAAAACAAACTTTTAGAGGAATTGCAGGCTGAATATTCAGTTCCGCATATTCCGTCGGTTGACCACAGCAAACATGCGGTTTTGCAACAAGAATTCACCAACCCCCACGAAATCACAGCGGCTTGCCTCTCCTGTCATACCGAACGTGGCGAAGAATTGCTCAATAGTCCACACTTCACCTGGGAACGCGAAGAGCTCACACCCGGAAGGGGCGTGACTTACCTGGGGAAAAAGACCCTACTGAACAACTTCTGCACCGGAATTTTCTCTAACGAGGGAACTTGCAACAAATGTCACGCGGGCTATGGATATGCCGACAATACCTTCGATTTTGAAAACCCCTACAATATTGACTGCCTCGTCTGCCACGACAATACCGGCACCTATGAGAAATTAAGCGGAGGAGCAGGTTATCCCACCCCCGGGCAGGATTTTGCAGCCATTGCTCAAAGCGTGGGGAGACCTACCTCCAGAAACTGTGGATACTGCCACTTCGTGGGAGGGGGAGGAAACAATGTTAAACACGGGGACCTGGAATTGGCCTTGCTCACTGCACCCCGCGAAGTGGATGTTCATATGGGTTTAGACGGTGGAAACATGAATTGCATCGACTGCCACACGGCCGAGAACCATAAAATGAAAGGCAAGTATTATGCCGTGTCATCTGAAAACAGAAACCGGGTCCTCTGTGAAGATTGCCATACCACTACGCCCCACATTAACCACACCCTGAACACCCACGGGGCAAAGGTGGCCTGCCAAACCTGCCACATCCCCATTTATGCCAAGGTGAATGCCACCAAGATGACCTGGGACTGGTCGACCGCCGGCCAGAGGCTTGAAGGGAAGGCCTTTGAATTGCTTGACAGTCTGGGTAACGCCACCTATACCTCCATTAAGGGCGACTTCACCTGGGAAACCAATGTCATCCCCGAATACTTCTGGTTTAATGGAACGGCCGACCACCACCTATTATCCGACAAAATTGACACCACAAAAGCCGCGGTGAAGATCAATACGCTCCTGGGTTCTCACGATGATCCCGAATCAAAAATCATTCCTGCAAAAGTGCACCGCGGCCGCCAACCCTATGATAAGGTCAACCTTTCCATCCTTCAGGCCAAACTCTGGGCCCCAAAGGCAGGCGAAGGCGCACTCTGGGTAGATCTTGACTGGGAAAGGGCAATTATTGAAGGGATGAAATACCTCAACCGCCCATACAGCGGGCAGTACGGTTTCATAACCACCGAGATGTACCTCCCGGTCAACCATATGGTATCTCCCAAGGAGCAGGCCCTGCAGTGCCAGGACTGTCACACCCGCAACGATGGAAGGATGCAGTTGGTGGAAGACGCCTACATCCCCTCGCAAACCTATAATGCCACCCTGGACCTGTTTGGTATACTACTGATCATACTTTCCCTGCTGGGCGTGATTGCCCACGCCACCATTAGAGTTATCTTTAGCAAAAAACAGAAACAATCCCACTAAGAACTTACACGATGGCAACTGAAAAAGTATACATTTACAAGGCGTACGAAAGATTCTGGCACTGGACACAGGCTTTTCTGGTGTTATTTCTTGCCCTGACTGGCTTTGAGATCCACGGATCATTACATCTTTTTGGCTTTGAAACGGCTGTCACCCTGCACAACAATGCCGCATGGGCCTTTATCATCCTCACCATTTTCACCATCTTCTGGCATTTTACCTCGGGTGAATGGCGGCAATACCTTCCTACCACTAAAAACCTGAGGGCCCAGGCCGAATATTATATCTTTGGCATCTTCCGCAATGCCCCCCACCCCACCCGCAAAACCATCCTAAGCAAACTCAACCCCTTGCAGCGCCTGGTTTATCTTTCGCTAAAAATTCTGATTTTTCCAGTAATGATCATCACTGGACTTGCCTATATGTATTTCCGTTATGTTAAAGATGGGGAGGTGGTTTCACTCGGAATCGAAAGCCTTGAAAAGGTCGCCCTGGCTCATACCTTAGGGGCCTTTTTCCTGGTAGCCTTCGTGATCGTCCACCTGTACCTTATCACCACAGGCCATACCATTACCTCCAACCTCAAGGCTATGTTAACTGGTTGGGAAGAAATGGAAGCTGAGGAGGGTGAGATCCCCGAATCCAAAACGGTAAAAGATCCGGTAGGAAAAAAGCTAGATGAACCGGATGATCCGGAGAAAATCTAAAATCTCTTATTTTAAAAGCAACAAGCGTTCATATATCAAAAACTAACCTTTATGGCACATTTAGCATACATCAAGAAGGCCGGGCTTATCCTGTTCCTGGCTTCAGCAATGGTAGCCTGCTCAGGCTCCTCAACCCAGGAAGGACAAACCGGAAGCAGCGAAGAAACTGCCCTTTTGCTGCAATACCTCGAGGAAAACGGAGATGTTGTAAATCATCCTTCCATCCCGTTCTTTATTGATGCCCAGGAAATCTATGAAAAACTGAAAGGCTCAAATTACCTGGTCATCGATGTGCGTTCTGCCAGCGATTTCAACCGCGGCCACATTGAGAATGCCGTAAATGTCCTGCCCGAAGACATCCTCGATTACTTTGAGAACCAGATCGAGCCTGCCAGTTTTGAAAAGATCGCCATCGTCTGTAACAACGCCCATTTATCGGGCTACGTCACCGCCATCCTGCGCATGCTGGGCTACGACAACACTTATAACCTGCGGTTTGGGATGAGTGCCTGGAATGAAAACATTGCACGCCGTCACTGGCTTGCCAACATTTCCGATGATATGATCGGCAATCTGGAAACTGCCCCTCATCCCAAGAATGAGCCTGGCGAGCTCCCCTCACTCAACACAAACAAAACCAACGGTTATGAGATTCTCAGAGAACGTGCACAAAAAGCTTTGGAAGTGAACTGGGAAGATGTGATTGTCGACTACATGGATATCCTGATGCAAACCGAGGACTATTATGTGATTAATTACTGGCCAAAGGCATTATACGATCAGGGGCACCTGCCGGGCGCCATCCAGTATGACCCCAAAAAAGCATTTCACAGGGAGGCTGACATCCTCACCTTGCCCACTGATCGTCCCCTGGTGGTTTATTGCTTCACAGGGCAGAATGCCTCCTATGCCAATGCTTTTCTTTCAGTTATGGGATACGATTTCCGCAGCCTTGAATATGGCGCCAATGGCTTTATTCATCAAACCATGAATCTGACTCAACCTGCAGGAAGATCATTCTCAGAAATTCACATCAAGAATTTCCCCCTGGCAACAGATGTCCTCAAGCAAATAAGTTCTGAGATGGCAACCCCTGTTCAACAAATAGAGACCACCGTCGTTCAGGGGGGTTGCTAAAAACGTCACAGGGAAACACCAAGAATGAGAACCTTTTCAAATTCCTGAAGATATGGAAAAGAAACCCAAAAGCTATATGAACTCCTACCTGGCAGGTTTCCTGCTGGGATTGGTATTGCTGGCTGCATACGTCATAACAGGGCGTGGTCTGGGAGCCAGCGGGACCATGAAAAGTGTGGTCATAGCCACCGTAATGACTACAGCCCCTGAATATGCTGCCCAATCTCCCTTTTATGCCGATTTCTTCACCTCAGGAGAGAACCCCTTGCTATCCTGGCTGGTGTTCCTCTCCCTGGGGGTCATCATCGGTGGGCTGGTGAGTGGGGCGGCAGGACATCGTCTGGGCTTTAAAATGGAAAGAGGCCCTCGCATCAAACCGGCCACCCGAGCCGTTTTTGCCATCCTGGGCGGTGCGCTCTTTGGCTTGGGGGCACAGTTTGGACGCGGTTGCACCAGCGGGGCTGCCCTCAGCGGCATGGCAGTCCTGTCAAGTGGTGGGATACTTACCATGTTGGCCATTTTCGGAACAGGCTATATGGTAGCCTGGTTTTTCAGAAAATTATGGATATAACCTAAAAACCCCTGACTATGGCACCTTTTATTCCTGAAGGACTGATAAATCCTCAACTTAACCTTTTCTTTGCCCTTGTCCTGGGCATTGGTTTCGGCTTTGTCCTTGAATCAGCCGGGTTTTCCTCTTCACGCAAACTGGCAGGCGTTTTTTTCGGATACGACTTTGTTGTGCTGCGTGTATTCTTCACTGCTGGTATCACAGCCATGATTGGCTTGCTTTTTCTGGGTTATCTCGGATTTATCGATATGAGCCTGCTTTATATCAATCCACTTTACCTTTGGTCTGCACTCATGGGTGGCGCCATTATGGGCGTGGGGTTTATTCTGGGGGGCTATTGTCCGGGGACTAGCGTTGTAGCTGCCGTCATCGGCAAAATCGATGCCATGCTCTTTATCCTGGGAGCCATGATCGGTGTTTTCTTTTTCGGGCATTTTTACGATACGTTTGAACCTATATATACAGGTAAGTTCCTGGGCAATGTTTTTGCCTACGAATCGCTGGGCTTATCGAGAAACCTTTTTGCCTTTATCTTTACAGTGATAGCCTTGCTGGCTTTCGTTTTTACGCAGATCATTGAAGACCGTGTCAACAAGGTTGAGCCCGATATCAAAAAACAAAGGCCTTCATACGTGCTTCCGGCCTTCCTGTTGTTCCTGCTGGCTGTCATTTATTTGGTGTTGCCCAGCGAACGTCACAGCACGATTCGCGAATTATCGCCCAGCCAACTCCTGGCCGAAATGCATGATCCTGAGCTTTTTGTCACCCCACAGGAGGTCTCCTTCCGCATCATGACCCAGGACAAATCGATGATCCTGATTGATGTGCGCGAACCAGAAGACTTCCAGCAATATGCACTCCCAGGGGCCGTCAACATCCCCCTCAACAGCCTGTTTGAAAGAACCTGGAGAAAATTCTTCAAGGAAAATGAGTCTCAGCTGGTGTTTTACGGATTCGGAAACAGCGCTGCTGAACTGGCCTGGTCGGCCGCAAAACGGGCGGGAACCGAGCATATTTATATCCTTCAGGGCGGGCTTAACAATCTCTTCGATTATGTGTTCAACACCCCGATCAGGGATGAGCGCTCGCTCAATTGCGAAGAAAACTTTTACCAGCGCTTTGTGCTGGAAGCCAGGGATTATTTTAAGGAAGGCAATGCCATTGAAAAAAACCCTGAGAGGTCACAGCCTGTAATCCAGACGGTAGAGATCGTTGGTGGCGCTGGCGGTTGTTAAATCAAAAAAGAAATAAATATGAGCAATAAAACTTTAAATAACGGTGCATTCCTGTTTTTTGCCATCCTGCTGGCCGGGCTCGCTGCAAACTTTATTTTTTCCAGCAACTACAAGCTCAACAACCGGCAGGTAATGGAAAAATTTGATGGACAGGAATATTTTATGAATTACGCCCAGCTTCACGACGCCATCTCAGATGGCCAGGCATCGGACTTCTTATTCATTGACCTGCGCGACGAGCAGGCTTTTGCTGAGGACCAGATTCCCGGGGCAGTGAACATCCCCTTCGAAAAGCTTCTGAAGAAGAAAAACATCCGTAAGATCAGGAAAGCCGGGAAAAAGACACCTGTGCTCTATGCCGGGGAAGAGGCCACAGCCCAAAAAGCCAGGATGCTCTTGCTTGCCCGCGGAGTGAAGGAAGCGATGGTTCTTGGCGGATCTTTTGAAATGGCCCGAAAATACGCCATCGACCACTTCGATCCTGCTCATGCCTTCTTCAAAGATGAGAAGGCACGCTTCGATTACCTGCGCTTTATGCAAACCAGCCCGGGCTCCGAAGAGATTACCAGACCAGCCTGGATGAGGGCAGGGTGTTAATTCCCTTGTTGCTGGAAAAACAATTCATACCAACCCGGCTTTTCTGCCGGGTTTTTTCTTGTATTTCACGATCAGGCTGTTAATAACCTTGCCAGAAATTTTGTTAATAACCCCCTCCATACGGCAATTCCCTGGCCTTAAACATTTATCCAAAGCGGCTTGTGGAGTTATGAACATTTGTTAATAAAAATGGTTGATAACAAGTTCATTAAAAGAAGCCAAAAAACTTGCTTTGCGTTGATTAAGGGTTGTATATTTGTTGAACCAGGCGAGCGATAAAAGGCCGCTCCAAAAAACCGGGAGAAGGATGACGTTCTTAGGTGAGCGTCAGACCGGATCGAACAAACCGAAAGGTTTGCCAGTTTGAGGAGCCGAAGTTCCTGCCCTGATACCACGCCGCGAGGCGTGCAACGAAAGGCAAGGTCAATCACGCAAAGATCGCCCAGCGTTCTTTAAAAGGTTGAGTCGGAGGCAGCAAATCGATCCAAAGCTTCGGCAAAGGATGAGATGCTGAAATCCCAGAGGCCCCCGGGCCAAAAGGATTTGCCCTGAGACAGGATACTGTTAATGACTTTTACAGTTGGCAGCCGGACCGAAAGGAAAGGACAGAAACTGTTTAAGCACATGACAGAAAGCCCCTCAAAGGTCCTCAGAAAAACGACACTTCATCCAGGAAGAAGTGCTTTCGGGTACTTCCAGCGGAAAGTTTGAAGGTTATGCCTTAGCTGGTGTAGCCGGAAAACCAGGGGCCGTTAAAGAGAAAGTCTTCGGACTGAACTTTACGCGCCGGTCAGAATAACTGTAGTCTGGCACAGAAGAAAACGCAAGTTTTCCGAAGTGAGTGGGAACAATTCGAACAGAGTTGTTCCCACTACTGTTTTATGTCCTTCCTGTTTTTTGCTTACCGATCTTTCCTTTTCTTTCGCGCTTGCGCAACTGGCAGGTACAGGAACCCGACAAGCGCTCCCTGACATCTTCCAATACAGGCAGCCCGTCACGCTCCCATTCAACCAAACCACCTGCCAGGTGGACTATCCTTTCAAAACCCACTGACCGCAACAGATGATAAGCTTCCTTGCTGTGAATCCCCACCGAGTCGGCAAGAATGTAATACAAATCCTTCGACAGTTCACCTAGGCGGTCAGAAAGCTCCTTCTCCCAGATATTCAGCCAATTGCTAACCCCAAAACACTTAAAGGCTACCAGCTCATCGGCCCTTACATCCAGCATTACCGCCCCTTGTTGGCAAAGGTCAAAGGCTTCTCGGGGGGTGACATTTTTCACGTCACCTGACCAGAATCCCCGGTGTTCAAAAAGATCTTTCATTGGCTTTACTTTACAAATTGCCCTCTGGAGCGATTGGCAAACCATACGAGCGATAACATGACCGGCACCTCCACCAGCACCCCAACCACGGTCACAAGGGCGGCCGGTGATTCCAGTCCAAACAGGGCAATGGCTACCGCCACGGCCAACTCAAAGAAATTGCTCGCCCCGATCATGGCAGCCGGAGCACATACATTAAAAGGCAGTCTGATATTCTTTCCAATGAACCAGGCCAGAAAAAAAATAAAATACGTTTGGATGACCAGGGGCATGGCAGCCAATAAAATAATCAGCGGGTTGCTGGTAATGTTGGTCCCCTGGAAGGCAAACAATAGTATCAGGGTCACCAGCAGGGCAAGGATGGATACAGGCTTCAATTTAGGCAGGAACACCTGCTTAAACCAATCCTCCCCGTGCTTTCTGATCAGGTAACGGTTGGTGATATAGCCCGCCGCCAGGGGCACCACCACAAAGATCACCACGCTGGCAAACAAGGTATCGTAAGGAACCGATACGTTGGTAATGCCAAGCAGCAGGCCCACAATGGGAACAAAGGCAACCAGGATGATCAGATCATTGACCGAGACCTGCACCAGCGTATAATTGGGGTCGCCATCGGTCAGGTACGACCAGACAAACACCATGGCAGTACAGGGCGCTGCTCCCAGGATGATGGCACCTGCAATGTACTCCCCCGCCATCTCGGGTGTAATCCAGGCCTGGTATAATTTCGAAAAGAACAGCCAGGCAAAGAAAGCCATGCTGAAAGGTTTTATCAACCAGTTAATCACCAAGGTCAGGATCACCCCTTTGGGTTTACGGCCCACTTTTTTAATGCTCGAAAAATCAACCTGCAGCATCATGGGGTAGATCATCAGCCAGATTAGGATGGCCACAGGAATATTCACACGGGAAATTTCAAGACTGCTGATGACTTGAATGCTATCACCAGCCCAGTGGCCAATCAAAATCCCAAGCCCGATGCAAAGGGCTACCCATACTGAAAGGTATTTATCAAAAAAGCTGATCTTCCTTTTCTGTTCCATAAATATTAAACCTTTTAATTACTGCTTCTTTACGCCACTGACGGTCATGCTGAAAATGCCCGATTCCCCATTTTTGAATGCAAGCATCTCCTTTTCATCAAGATAACTAACAAGTAAGTCATCAGACAGGGTAATGCATTTTTCTTTGTGAACGATTACTTCAGCGAACCCCTGATCGTGAATAACAGACAGATATTCCTCTTTCTGAAGGGCACCTGAAACACAACCCGCATACATTTCCGCATCCTGCTGAAGCTGAGGGGGTAGTACTCCTTTCAGCACCACATCCGAGATACAGAATCGTCCCCCGGGTTTCAATACCCTCTGAATTTCCGAAAACGCCTTTCGCTTATCGGGCACCAGGTTCAGCACGCAATTGGAAAGCACCACATCAAAGCTTTCATCAGCAAGTGGCATAGCCTCAATATCGCCTTTCAGGAAACGGACATTGGGATACCCCAGTCTTGTGGCATTGCGCGTGGCTTTCTCCACCATTTCATCCGTAAAGTCAATCCCTGTCACCTGCCCGTTCTCGCCAACCAGGGCGCGGGCCACAAAGCAATCGTTACCCGCTCCGCTGCCCAGGTCAAGCACATGATGCCCTGCTTTAATCCCAGCGAATTCAGTGGGTATGCCACAGCCCAGGTTCAGGTCGGCATCAGGCAGATAGCCCTCCTTCCCTTCATAGCTTTCGCTAAAATCGGAGTTGTCAGCACCCCCGCAGCAGGACGAAGCCGGACCACAGCAGCCAGATCCATTTCCCGATTCGTTAAGAAGGACAATCTGGCCATATTTTTCCTTCACAATCCTTTTTAGCTCGTTTTCTTTCATAAATGCGGTAAAATTTCTTCCGTGTACAATTTATAAAAACCCTCCCTTATCTCTTCCCTCACCCGGATAAACTCGCCAGAGATAAATGCTTCGGTTCCGGTGGCGTGCGAAGGATCGTCAAAACCAATGTGCAGGCGGTGTTTCACCTTGCCCAGGAATGCAGGGCAGTTTTCATTGGCCCCGCCACAAACGGTCACCACATAATCCCATTCCTCGCCAAGGTATTCATCCACAGAGTCGGAGGTGTGGTGGCTGATATCAATGCCAATTTCTTTCATGGCCGCAACGGCCTTTTCGTTCAATTTTCCGGAAGCTTCAGTCCCTGCTGAACGCACCACCAGGCGATCATCGAAGGAGCTCAGGAATCCGTGGGCCATCTGGCTTCGGCAGGAATTTCCGGTACAAAGAATCAGGATTTTCAAAGACATCTAATAAGGTTGAGGTTAAGGTTAAGGTTAAGGTTAAGGTTAAGTTTGAGATAGAGAATAATACGTTGGATTTTGAGACATCAACAGTAGGTTTTTCTGATGTCGATTTTTGAAAAGAAATCATTTGCGACCTGTTTCAGCATTTCAATGGCCCGGGCGTCAAGGCAATAATTCTTCCTGGCCCCCTCTACTGTTCCTTTGATCAGGCCGGCATCGCGGAGTTCCTTCAGATGCTGGTTCACTGTCGTCCGGCTTAAAGGCAGCTCTTCGGCAATGTTACCCGTCATGCAGGTCTTCATCTGCGCCAGATACTGCAGGATGGCCAGTCGTGCAGGATGCCCCAGGGCTTTGAACAATGCCGCATGTTTTTGCAGCTCTTCATCAAATAAAACACGTTTGTCGCTATTCATTCTTTCAAGGCTTTATCAGGATGACGCAAAAATACGTCACATTTTTCAAGTAACGTAATTTTACGTCATAAATTTTTGAAAAAATATGCTCAATTACGGCTCAGAATAGGAACAAAGACCTACCACGGTCGTGTGAGGACGAAGCAAACAAGAAGCAGGCACGACCATTACATGAGCATGGTACGACCATGGTAGAACAGAGGGTGGAGTTTTTAATACAAACAAAAGCTTATTTCAAACAAAGTGTTGAAATAAGCTTAACAGTCTGATTTTTAGAGGAAATTCAACGAAAATCAGGGAAAATGTTGAGGTTTTTTAATGCCCGCCGCAGCAGCCTTCACTTTTCTTGAAGCCCAGGAGGCGAAAACCACCATCAGTAAAATCAATGGTCACGGGGCTGAGTTCGGGCAGAAAATCGGTTGCCACAAAAAAGGGTACCCCTTCCACATCCACCTCCATTTCGCCGGGGCGCAAGCCTTCAGCCAACTCCATCTGCACCGAAGCGCCGCAGCAGCCCGAAGCATTGTAAATCCTGACCCCTGCAGGGCGTTCTTCCATCGACTCAATGATTTCCTTGAACTTTTCGGCGGCCTGCTCAGAAACACGAAAAGCACCTGTTATTGTTGAATGATTATCCATAACTGATTGTTATTCTTTCAATTAAACCCGGAATACAAGTTTTAATGCAGCCAGCGCACCAATCGCTGGCTTGCCAATAAACCTCGGGGCAAAAATACAAAAAACCTTAATTGACTGGTAGTGGGCTTCCAACCGGAATATCGCAACGGTGGAACGGTTGTCCGTGCGGAGGATTAAGCCGTGGCGGCGTTCCTGTTGCAGCAGTGGCCTGGCTGCCCGCCGAAGCACCCATTCGATTGGCATTTTCAACGGTGGGAATCATTGACCTGTCAACCGGGGCAGATGCAGGAGTTGCAGCCGCCGTGGTGGTTGATTCTTGAGGTGAACCGGCTGGCAAAGGACTTCCAACAGGAATATCACAGCGGTGATAAGGCTGTCCGTGGGGAGGGTTCAGCAAGGGCGGTGCTTCATTTTGCCCAGCAGACGACTGACTTGATGCCTGTTCCGGCAAATCGGTAAGGGCCTCCTCTTGCGGGTCCTCTGCAGCTTGTTGGGTTTGTTCCTGGACAATTCCATCGGAGGATTGCTCAGCCTCCTTTTTTTCAGGGCCGCTGCAGGATACTGCAAAAAACAAAGCCAGGGCTGTAATAAAAATATTGCTTTTTTTCATTTTGAATTTTCTTTAGGTGCTTTGTTATATAAATATACTAATAACAATTCATTTTTTAAATAGTTTTTAAGGTTGCCCTTTTATTTTGCCGGGACAACCGCTTCTCATTTGATTAAAGACATTAAACACAAAACGGGCAAAGTCGTTTTTGGGATTATTGCGTTCCACCGGCCCTCAGCCACTAAAATCATGGGCAAAAAGCCGGTGGATAGCTTTCCAAATACTGAAAAAAGTAATTTCGGAAATCAATAATTTATTGTTTCGCAACAATATTCCCGGTGATCTTTAAAATCACTGGGGAATTGATGGCATTGGAGTTCACAACGATGGATTTGTTGATTGCGCCCAGCCTCCTGGTGTCGTATTTCACCTTGATGACGCTGGTTTGGCCTGGCAGAACCGGTTCTTTTGACCATTCAGGAACAGTACAGCCGCAGGATGCACGTACACCGGAAAGCACAATGGGCTCTTTTCCAGTGTTGGTGAAACTGAATTCACAGGTTCCATCGCCACCCTGTTCAATGGTTCCATAATCGTGAACCAAACTCTTAAAAATAATGGAATCAGCCTTGGCAACAGGATTATTCTGGGCAAAAAGGCCAATGCACATAAAACCCAGAAATGAGAATAAAAAGAGTGCTTTTTTCATAATAAAAACAGTTTAGAGATTAACAAAGAGTTATTCAGAACAGCAATTCAAAAAAATCGAAATTTATTTAAGTTTTTCTTTCTCATTCAAATTAGGCGGGCATTCAATATCAACACCTTTGATTGGAGTGAAAAAAGCCTCGAATTTTTCGAGGTATGCTTGAATGGAACCAGAACACAAACAATAATTGACTTTCAGGCCATCAATTTCTCCGTGAATCAACCCCAATTTCTTTAACTCATAAAGATGTTGTGAAACAGTGGTACGACTCAGGGGTAAATATTCTGAAATATCGCCTGAAATGCACGTTTTTGTTTCAGCGAGGTATTTCAAAATAGCAAGCCTTGCAGGATGCGAAATAGCCCTGGCAAAAAGTGCAAGCTCCTGGAGGCTTACATCAAATTTTGTAGATTTATTCAATGTCAATGTTTTCTATGTCGCAAACTTACGACATAATTTTATTTACAGCAAAAAATTATTCACTTATTTTAAAAAAATCACTTTTTTTTGCGCATCTACCCCTGATAAAAATCCACAAAAACTTATTTTCCCATCCACTGGCGGACACTTTTCAGAACCACAATCGTTCAGGTTGATTTTCAACGCGATTTAAACCAACTTTAATTAAAAACTCAGGGGCAATTAAATAACCCCTTTCATTTTCAGCACCTTAACAAGCTCTTCTTCGGGGAAAAACCCCTCATGCCTGAAATACTCTTCCCCGTTTTCATCAAGAAAAACCTGGGTTGGGATTAAATTAATACCGTATTTCTGTCCAAAAGGTTGACCTTCAGGGGTCCAGACATCATAGAAAATAACCTTGACCTGGTCACCGTAGTTTTCTTCAATGGACTTCATGATAGGCACCATTTTCTGGCAAGGAATGCAGCGTACTGAACCAAGCTCAATAAAAGTAACCTTATATTTTTTTTCCTGTTTTGCTTCCAATGCTTCTGTTGCCACATTCTCAGCCGCCGGCTCAGCCATAGCCAAGGTTTCGTTTTCAATGACATTTGCCTGGTTTGACCCGGTGTTCCCAGTGCAGCCTAATGCGACCATAAAAACAAAAAAGGCAAAAAAACCGGTACCGCCTAATTTTAGATTCTTCATACTGTAAAATTTACATTAATACTTAGGGGTGTTTAACTTCAAAGTTTTTGTCTTGCAAATGCCATTCCATTAGATAACCTAAAAGAATAAAGACCGGCAAAGTAATGAGGGTACGAAGTAAAGAAAACTTCAGCCCAAGAAAACCTATTTCGAAAGCGATCATGGGAATTTTTATTGTTGCGAAGGCGCCTAAATAGATAAAAATGTTGCGAATACTGCAACCTTTAATCCAAAGGATATAAGCAAAGGGAAAGGCGCCATAAAGTGGTCCAGCCTGCAGACCTGCAAGTAAAATGACAAGGCCGGTTCCCTTCCAGCCCGAGGATTCACCAATATGTTTTTCGATACGCTCCTTGGGCACCCAGACATCAAAAAGGCCTATCAGAATAAACATCATTGGCAGGAACACAATCATCTCTTTGAAAAATGTCCAGAAATTCAGCCCGATCTGTTCACCGACCGAAAAATCAAACCAATATGACAATCCGATAAATGCCAGAAACAAAATTGCAAAGGAATATTTTGTAAGTAATTTCATAAAATTAAGGCCATTATGAAACCTATAAAAATTGCAGCAATCAGGCTCAGTCCATTCCGGATAAGACTCGTTCTCCAACCAAAGAATTCAGCCTCTATGGGCAGTGTTACAATACCTACCATCATAAGAGTTGTGATAAAAACAGCAATGGTTCCATAAGCAACTCCACTTTTAACAAGCATCCCGGCAAGGGGATAAGCAATAAAGCCGGGTATCATGGCAACAGAGCCAAAAAATGCGGCTATCAGCCAGCCTTTCATTCCGGATCCTTCACCCAGGTATTTAATGATCAATTCGTCTGGCAGCAGAAAGAGCACAAGGCTAACCAAAACTAAAACCAACACCAATGCCGGAAGCAGCTTGACAAACATTTTAATCCCACGAGATAAACCTTCACGGGTTTTCTGCCAATTTGCCAAAGATGAAACGGCAATGGCGAATGCTGAAAAGATCATTAAGGCTTTCAAAGACTACCCTTGTATAATTATTTATTCCTCGTTTTTAAGCCAATTTGATAGAGTGGCTTTGGTGGGCAGTTTACCTTGTAAAAGCACCTTGCCGTTAACCACAAGTCCGGGAGTTAACATGACTCCGTATTTTCCATACTCATTAATATCGGTAATCTTTTCAACCTGAGCGTTAAGCCCAAGTTCATCCACTAACTCTTTGCAAAGATTTTCCAGGCGCACACAATTGGGACAACCCGGACCAAGAACTTTTATGTTCATAATAAAAAGGTTTAAAAGTTATTTATCTTTCGGCTCCAGCTTCCCGGATGCCTTCATTTGTTTGGTCACTTTTTCCCACAGGTGTCCTTTTCGGTAAAGTTCTCTCAGCTCTGCCACATCAGGGAATGTAATGGCTTCTCCTTTTTACCTTCTCTCTCGGATAATCAGTTAACCATGCCTTGCTTTCTTCAGTTTTTGAGTTTGTTGTAAAGATTTGATATGACTTCACGGTAAATACTTAAAATAGCACCTTCGTATAGTCTGATGGGATGCTTTTCCGAAGTTAATTGTAATGCCTGTCAAGGAAGTGGACCCAGAAGCAAAACTCCAGCCAAAATTAGGTTTCTTAACAACAAGAACCTCCTTTACTTCCGGTTGGAGAGGGATTACAACCACATCCACAATTTCCTCCTAATGACAAAACGCTTTCTATTGGAAGCCCCATTGTTTTCCAGGTGGCAAAACCACCATCCAGATTGGCCACATTCGGAAATCCCTGAATGTTAAGCAAATTGGCTACTTTGACACTCCTGACTCCGGCCGAACATCCTAAAATAATTTGCTGATCTTTGGAAATGTAAGGTATCCTGTCAAGAATTACCGATAGAGGGTGATACAAAACATTGTCAAGGGGAATCCTCTCAAGGCTCACTTCATCTTCCTCACGAACATCAATTAGCACCGCTTCATTGTTCTTCAAAGCTTCAAAAACCAGCGAAGGGGTAATATGCTTTACTCCTTCAATATGAAATTCCTGAAGGGCAGGTTTGTCTGTTGTTTTCACTATTTGTGTTTTTTAAAAGTTTGTTTCTTAAAGTACGTTGTCTTAAAGCTTTGGTAATTATCAAATATTCCAGTTCAGTTATAAAATCAGGATTTACCTATTCAGGTTTTCAATTATTAATCTCATTACTTGTCATAGACCTGATTTCATTTTAAGAAAATTCATTACCAGGATTTTAAGATTTGCTATAATAACAATTTATATGCTTCCAAAAATTATACCTGCAAGGGTAGATAGCACCACTACAATGGAAATATAAACAAGCGTTTTTTGGGTTCCTAAAACGCCGCGGATCACCAGCATATTAGGCAGCGAAAGAGATGGGCCTGCCAGCAATAAGGCAAGGGCAGGACCTTTCCCCATTCCGGAGGCCAGCAACCCTTGCAGGATGGGTACTTCGGTCAGGGTGGCAAAATACATAAATGCCCCGATTACGGAAGCGAAGAAGTTGGCTGCCAAAGAGTTTCCACCCACCAGCCAGGCCACCCATTCGTTGGGAACAACACCCGGCATGGAAACATTATCATGGGTGGAGCCCAGTAAAAACCCGGCAATGACCACCCCAATGGCCAGCAGAGGCACAATTTGCTTGGTAAATCCCCAGCTCGATAATATCCACTCGCGGTTTTCGCCGTGATCGGCCTTATCCATCAGGCCAATGGTGCTGACCGCAGCAATGGCCACGACCATCACCACCAGCGGATTGCCTATCAACAAGGCGCTAAGGGCAGTAACGGCAGCGCCCAACAGCACCTGCCAGGATTTCATCTTAAGGATATAAATCATGGAGAACACCAGCACAAGTCCGAAGATGCCGGTGATGTACCACTTGTTTGACCATATAAAATACCATGCGCCGCTGGTTTCTCCTGAGGGTTTTCCCCAGTTGGCAAAGACCAGGATTACCACCAGGGTAAAGAAATGCAGGGCGGTTTGCCACAAGGGGCGGGTTTCGGGTATCTCAGGAAAATTCATTTGTTCTGCGGCCCGGGCTTTTTCTTCCTTGCGGTAAATAAAAGACATGATGAGGCCGGTTACCACAGCAAAAACTACGGCGCCGATCACCCTGGCTACCCCCATTTCAAAGCCCAGAATACGGGCTGTGAGAATGATGGCAAGGATATTGATGGCTGGGCCCGAATACAGGAATGCAATTGCAGGCCCAAGACCGGCACCCCTTTTGTGGATGCTGGAAAACAAGGGCAGGATGGTGCAGGAGCAGACCGCAAGGATGGTGCCCGACACGGCGGCCACCGAATAGGCAACCCATTTCTTAGCCCTTGCACCAAAGTACTTAATGACGGAGGCTTGGCTTACAAAAACGGAAATGACCCCGGCGATCAAAAAAGCGGGCAGCAGGCAAAGAATCACGTGTTCGCGGGCATACCAGCGCGAAAGATCAAGTGTAGCATCGATAGCGGTATTAAACACCTTACTTTCAAGGGGCATGAAAAAAACCCCAAGAAAAACCACTACAATCACCAAAAGAATTTTAAACTCTTTTCTAACTTCCATCGTATTTATTTTAGTATTTCGCTAAATAGCGAAATGAAACCTGAAAAAAATTATTTAATAAAAATGATCCAACAATAATAGGCCCCGACAATTAAAAAAATCACAGCTACAATTTTGCGGAACCAAAACTCAAAAGCTTTAACCTTGTTGTAAACCGAGCCCATTTTTGATACGCTAAAGGCCAGAATATAGGCAAAAATAATTACCGGGAGACCTGTTGCAATGGCAAAAACTACAGGAAGAAAATATCCTGCATTTGATGAAACGGACAACGGTATGAGGCCACCAAAATATAGCACTCCGCTGTATGGACAAAAAGCCAGGGCAAACACCACCCCCAACAGAAGTGCGCTCCAGGGCGAACCCTTTTTGGCCCGGTTCTCCATGGAAGAGGTCAGTTTCCCCAGGAAGGAAAAATTCAGCTTAAAAACCCCCAGCATAAACAGGCCAATCAGGATGAGCAAGGGGCCGAGGATACGTTCGCCATAAACGCTGACCAGCTTTTGAACCCTGTAGGTGCTGGCGCCTTGCTTCAGGATAAATATCAGGACGGCTCCAAGAACTGAATAGCTGATGGCCCTTCCGAGGGTGTAATACACTCCATTGAGGAATACCCTTCGGCGATCCTCAAGGTCTTTGCTGATAAATCCTATGGCAGAAATATTGGTAGCAAGAGGACAGGGACTCACGGCCGTCATTAACCCCAGCAGGAATGCTGAAATTATGGGTAGTTCGGTACTGGCAGCCAGTTGCCTGAGAAATTCCATTTTAATTCAGGAGGGTCTTGACTTCCTTTTCAATGAGGTCTTTCAAGACCTCTGGTTTTGACAAGGCCAGGTCGAAAGCCTGTTCGGT